>CAIZDL010000147.1 GCA_903931735.1 uncultured Rhodospirillales bacterium | reverse complement strand
TCGGCCCTGCTGGCACGCCAGATGGCCCGCCAAGCCGACGCCGTCGTCAACGACCGCGCTCTTGATCAGCTCAGCACCGCAGCGTAACGTCCAATGGTCCGGCGCCCACCCATTTGCAACAGCGCCCGGGACATCCCCCCGACGTCCAGGATGCCCGTAAGCGAGATTTGGCCCTGACAGCATCGGGCAAGGTCAATACCCGCGCAAATGTTATGCTCAGTATCGCGGTGGGCGGGCTGGTTGCGATTGTCGCGTTGTTGGTTTTGCGCGCGAGCGGGATCGATGCCACTGTTCAGGGGTTCATCATCTCGGTTGGCAGCCTGCTCGCGGGCAAGGTCGGCACGGCATTCGACTTTGAGTTTGGCTCCAGCGCCAGCAGTGCCGAGAAGACAAAAATTCTGGCAATGACGTTGGGCAACGCTCAGGCGTAGCGCGGCAGGGGAACCGGCGGGGCTGCTTTTGTGTTCTCAGTGCCCCGCCGCCAACCACCCGACCATCGCCCCAAGGGCGATAACAGCCGCCCAGAGCGGCCAGAGCGCGGTTTGGCGAGAGCTGGCAGAACCGATCAGGGTTGCCACGGTTTCGGGCGACAGCCGAACGCCTCGCTCGAGCAGATCCGCCGTGCGTTGGGTGCCGCGAAGCGCGGCGGGCAGTGTGCGCAGGGCTGTCAGCAACCCCTCGAACTCATCGATCACCCGGGCTTCGGGGCCGCGATGTTCGCGCATCCAGTCCTCGATCAGCGGCCGGGCCAACTCCCACATATTGATTTCGGGGTTAAGCGCGCGGCCGACACCTTCGGCGGTCAGCATCGACTTTTGCAAGAGCAGTAATTGCGGCTGGGTTTCCATCTCAAATTGGTCGGTGACAGCAAAAAGCTGTGCCAGCAACCGTCCGAGCGAAATCTCGTTGAGTGGTTTGTTGAGGAGCGGCTGACCAATCGAGCGGCAAGCCTGGGTGAAGATTTCGATTGATTGGTGCGCAGGAACATAGCCGGCTTGGAAATGCACCAGCGCGACCCGGCGATAGTCCCCGGTAAGAAAGCCCAGCAGCATATCGGCGAGATAATATCGGGTCGCGCGGTCGAGCCGGCCCATAATGCCGAAATCGACCACCGTGACCCCGCCATCGGCGTTGACGAACATGTTGCCGGGGTGAAGATCGGCGTGAAAATAGCCGTCGCGGAACACCTGATTAAAAAAAGACGCCGAGGCGATGGCGGTGATTTGTTTTAGGTCGTGCCCGGCGGCGGTGAGTGCGGTGGTATCGCACACTTTGGTGCCGTGGATTCGCTCCAGGGTCAGCACGCGTTGGGCCGTGCGGTCCCAATCAACCCTTGGCACCCGAAACCACGGATCGCCGTGGAAATTTTCGGCAAGCTCAGAGGCCGCCGCCGCCTCCATGCGCAAATCCATTTCGAGGCGGCAGGTGCGCTCAAAAATCTCCACCACCTCGGTTGGCCGGAGCCGCGACAGCCTGGGTTGGGCGCGGAGCCCGAGGGCGGTCAGCCAATAGAGGAGATCGATATCGCGGCGAAAGGCGCGCTCGATGCCCGGCCGCAGCACCTTGACCGCAACCTCTTCCCCCGAAACGGTGGTCGCGAAGTGGACTTGGGCGATTGAGGCCGCCGCCACCGCCTCGGTGTCAAAGCTGGAGAAAAGTTGGGCCAGCGGCTTTTCAAGCTGCGCCTCAATGATGGCCACCGCCGCCGCGCCGGGGAACGGAGGCAGGCGGTCTTGAAGCTGGGTCAGGTCTTCCGCGATTTGCTCGCCCACCAGATCGGAGCGCGTCGATAGCGCCTGCCCAAGCTTGATGAAGGTCGGCCCGAGTTCGGTCAGCGCCGCCGCCAGCCTTTGCCCTTGCCGGCCCTTGACCCCTTGGCGGGTCAGCAGGCGGCCAAGCAGCGCCAACCCGGGCAGGCTGTCGCGCAATTCCTGGAGGAACAGCGCGTCGTGCCGGGCCAGTGTCCACAGGATCACGAACAGCCGGAAGAGGTTGCGCAGGGTGCGGATCACAGGCGCCAGCCAGAGTGGATCGCGGCAATGCCGCCGGTGAGATTGCGCACCCGCACTTGGCCGAAGCCAGCGGCGGCGATGCGCTTTACGAGGCTGTCCTGATCGGGAAATTTGCGGATGCTCTCAACCAGATAGCGATAGGCCGCCTCGTCCCCGGCGACCATTTTGCCGATTTTGGGCAGCAGGGCAAAGGAGTAGGTGTCGTAAAGCTCCCGCAACCCCGGCACGATAACGTGGCTGAACTCCAGCACAAAAAAGCGTCCGCCCGGCTTAAGTACCCGGTGGGCCTCTTTCAACGCCTCGTCGATGGCGGTGACGTTGCGCAGGCCAAAGGCGATGGTATAGGCATCCACCGAACGGCTGGCGACCGGCAGCCGCATGGCGTCGCCGGTCATCCAGTCGATCCCCGAAAGAGTGCCGCGATTGATGGCGCGGTCGCGCCCGACTCGCAGCATCGCTTCGTTGATATCGCAAACATGAACGTGGCTACCGCCACCCTCAAGGAAGCGGAAGGCGATATCGCCGGTGCCCCCGGCAACATCCAGCAACACCATGCCGGGCCGGGGGCGGATCATTTCGATCAGCGCCGCCTTCCACAAGCGGTGAACGCCGCACGACATCAGGTCGTTCATCAGGTCGTAGCGTTCGGCCACGCTGTCGAACACCTGCCGGACCAGCCCGGCCTTCTCGCCCGGGTCCACGGGCTTAAACCCGAACCACTGGCCCTCAGAGCCCGGATCGGGCACGGCAGCCACGGGTTTATCTGTCCCGCCAGTGCGCGTCTCGCTCATGGCCGACCGGCGGTGCCAAGGGCGCACACGCGCTTGATGAAGGCGTTTTCAATATCGCGGACGATTCGGGGCATATCGAACAGCGGGCTGGTGGCCCGGCTCTCTTCAAGGAACGTTCTGAGTTGCACAGCCTTCTCCCGGTCGTTGCCGAGGGCGACCGCTTTGTTTTCGTAGCTGGTAAGATCGGTGGTGATCAACTCGGGCAACCCCGCCGCCAACAAAAGGCTCCCCGCCATTCGGGAGGCGAAGCTTTGCCCGGAGAGCGTGAGGATCGGCAGCCCCATCCATAATGCGTCGTTGGCGGTGGTGCCGGCATTGAACGGGAAGGTGTCGAGGAACAAGTCGGCAGCTTGATAGCGCGCCAGATATTCATGAGGCGTCACCCGCCCGGTAAAGATCAGCCGCGCCGGGTCCACCCCTTGCTCGCGGGCATGACGGAGCATATTTGCCTGTGCCCACTCGTTATCGGCCAATAACCACAGCACACTGCCTGGGGTTCGGCGCAAGATGGCCATCCAGGCGGTAAAGACCTCGGGGGTGATTTTGTGGGTATTGCTGAAGCTGCAAAAGACAAAGCCCTCTTCGGGCAGACCGCAGCTTTGGCGGCTGGGGCGCTCGCCCGTCTGGCGCTTGCGATCGCTGACCTGAAACACGGTGGGCAGGCGGATTGGCGTTTCCGTGAACCAGGGCAGGCTTTCGTCGGGCACCAGATAATCGTCTGCCAAGACATAATCGATTTCGGGATGCCCGGTTGAGCCGGGATACCCCAGGTAGGTGACCTGGACCGGCGCCGGGCGGTGCATCATGATGTTGGGCCGGGCATGGGTGGCAAGGCCGTGCAGATCGACCAGCACATCGATATCAAACGAGCGGATGCAGCGGGCGGCGGCCTCGTCGTTGAGGTGGCCGATTTGGATGTGCCGGTCCATTGCCGTGATCATCCGGGTGCGCATCACGGAGTCTTCGGGCGGGGTCCAGCAAAAGCCAAAAACCTCGACCCGGGAGCGATCGTGCAGTTCCAGCAACTCGGCGGTCAGCAACGAGACCGCGTGCCAGCGGAAGTCCGACGACAGGTAGCCAATGCGAATTTTGTCGTGGCCGTAGTCGCGGCGCTCCGACAAGGGCGGCGCACTCGATATCAGGTGAAGCGGGTGCTGAAGAAAGCGCCGCGCCGCTGCCAGTTGGATGGCGGGATCGTCGGTTGCGCTGAGGCTGGCGAGCGCCGTTACCACTTTGGCGAGCGTTCCCGGCGGCAAACCCGCGCTGGCCGCTTCGATCGGCCATTGACACATATATTGCCGCAACAACACCTGGGTCCCGGAGACGATCGGCTGATCGGGGTCGAGCGCGAGGCTCAATGCCAGCGCGCGCTCCGCGTCCGCCAATTTGCGGTGATCGTGCGACAGCCGGCCGAGATTGTTGAACACGGTGATTGCGAGGGATTTGCCATCCGGCGTGGCGGTGTCGATCAGGGGCGCGATCCGCCACCATTCCGCCAGCGCATCTTCCACCCGTCCTTGGCGCTCCAACTCCTGCCCGAGGGCGAAGGCCGCCAGATAGAAGGCGGGGTTCAGCTTCAAGGCATTGCGGTAGGCGGTCTCGACCTCCCCGGTCTCGCCGGCCTTGGTCAACTCGGTGCCCAGATTAAACCATACCACCGGCGCGTAGGGCGAGGTGGTATGGGCCAGCCATGTGCGATAAAGCCCCAGGACCAGCGGGATATTGCCGGCGGCGGCCAGCTTTTCAACCACCGTCAGCAACAGGTTGATCTCCAGCCCGCCTTCGGCTGCAAGTTGAAATGCCTGCTGAATTACCTGAAGCGCCGTCTTTTCGGCCGGCGCCGCTGCGCCTTGGTCATTGCCGGGTTGCTTGAGCGGGGACGGTATGGGGTACGGAAATTCAAGAGGCTGGGGCATAGGTCAGGACCACATCGCGTGAGGGATGAGAGTGCGCCGCCGACATATCTACATCGCCCCCTCCCGTTCGTCAATCGGCCCCCCAAGGCCGGATGTGGCGGGGGTGGAATTTACCAAAGTCGCCCTAGTTAACTGTTCGTTCACACTTGGGGCATAGCATTCGAGAGAAAATTGCACGGTGGGCGTTTTATTCCCGATAACGCAAATCCAGGATGGTAACGACATGGCTAAGACTTTGACTTTTGGTACTGTGGCTCTTGCTGCCGCCTTGACCGGCGGTCTTACTGTTGCCGCTGCTATTCCCGCCGCCGCCGAGCCGCCCGCGATGGAAAAGTGCTTTGGGGTGTCGAAGCCGGGGGAAAATGGCTGCGCGCACGCCAAAGGGCTGCACGCTTGCGCCGCCATTTCCGCTTTTACCAATGACGGCGGCGACTGGAAGATGGTCCCGGCGGGTACTTGCCTTAAAAATGACGGCAGCCTGACTTCGTTTGACGGCATTAACGCCAAGAAAAAGGGCTGATCGTTCGTGCCCGGGGGCATCGTCAGCACCGGGACCCACGCGCGACCGATTCCCGCTGTGGCGGGGATCGGTCTGCGGGAGCAACACATAGCGGCCTTTTTCGCGGGCGGCCTTCCCGCCGCCTGGGTCGAGGTTCATAGCGAAAATTACATGGTCCCCGGCGGGCCGCGTCTGGCCCATTTGGAGCGGGTGCGGCGGGACCGGCCGGTAAGTTGCCACGGTGTTGGTTTGTCGCTGGGCAGCGCCAGCGGGGTTTGCCGCGCTCATCTTGCCCGGCTTTGTGCGCTTTTCGACCGGGTGGAGCCGGGGCTGGTCTCCGAGCACCTCTCCTGGAGCGTGGTTGATGGCGCCTATCTTCCCGACTTGTTGCCGTTGGCCTACACCGAAGAGGCCCTCGATTTGGTCCGGCGTAATATCGAAATGGTCCAGGAGGCGATTGGCCGGCCGCTCTTGATCGAGAATCCGTCGAGCGTTCTTGCTTTTGCCGCCTCCGAAATTTCCGAGCCGGAGTTTTTGGCGGAGCTGGCTCGGCGCACCGGCTGTGGCATTTTGCTCGATGTTAACAATGTTTACGTCTCGTCGGTCAATCTTGGCTTCGATCCGCATCAATACATCGACGCCATTCCGGCCGAAGCGGTTGGGCAGTATCATCTTGCCGGTCATGCCAAGGTCGATATCGGGACCGAAGAGGTGATCATCGACGATCACGGCAGCCGTGTTTCTGCCGCTGTATGGTCTTTGTTCGATTACACCCTGGCTGGGATAGGCCCCCGCCCGACCTTGATCGAGTGGGATACCCGTCTGCCCGAGTTGGGAGAATTGCTCGATGAGGCACGGTTGGCCGATGCGGCCCTCGGCCGCGCCAAATCAATGAAGGCCCTTGGCCGTGCCAAATCAACGAAGGCCCTCGGCCGTGCCTGCCGGCTGCCAGAGGTGGCCGATGCTGATTGAGCTTCAAAGGGCCATGGCGAGCGCGGCATTGGGCGGCGACCGGCAACCGGCTTTGGCGCTGCTCCACCGGGATAGCCCGGCCGGGCGGCTGGCGGTGTACCGGAACACCGTGCTGGGCGGGCTCGCGGATGTTTTGGCGGCGGCCTATCCTTCGGTCGCCCATACCCTTGGTTGCGAAACGTTCCAGCGTGCCGGCCGGGGCTTTGGGGCGATCAGCCCACCGGCAGAGCCGCAATTATGGAATTACGGCGAGGGGTTTGCCGAGTTTCTCGCGGCTCAGCCCGAGGAACGGGTGCCGCCTTGGCTGCCCGATCTGGCCCGGCTCGACCGGGCAATGCACGAAGCCTATTTCGCGGCGGACGCCGATCGGTTGGACCCTGGCCGGGCGGCCGATCTTACCCGCCTAGCGGATCTTTCCGGGGTGCGGTTCGCCCTTCATCCTTCGTTGAGGGTGGTGGCGTCGGACTGGCCGATCTACCGGCTGTGGCGCACGGCGCGGGACGGTCTGCCCATGCCCGGGGTGAGCCCTTCGCCCGAGGCGGTTATGGTTGCCCGGCCGAGGCATGACGTTCTGTGCCGCCTCCTCACCGCTTGGGAGGCTGGGTTTATCGGCATTCTGCTTTCGGCAGGCACTCTTGGTTGCGCGGCAGCGCATTCCTCAATTGGTTGCGCGGCAGCGCATCACTCAATTGGTTGCGCGGCAGCGCATCACTCAATTCCAGATACCGCCGCCGCCGTTGAGACAGAACTCGTAACGCTGCTTCAGTTGGGCCTGATCATCGGCTTTTCGGATGCAGTTTGAGTTGGGCTTCGGAGCTGAGGGTTTGACTGAAGAGACCGATCGGCCTAAAGATGTAGAGACGGAGATGGGTTAGTCTCTCATGATGTCGCGGGCCGCTTCTGCGGGAGGGAGTGCCTACCGGTGACAACGGATGATCCCACATATGTGGCTTTTCGGCGGCAGCATTTCGACCTGACCATCGGGCGGTTGGCGCTGGTGATGGTGGCGGCGCTGTTTGTGGTGCTGGTGGTGCTGGGGGCGGTCGGCTCTCAGCTCATGCGCGGTATGCTCGGCATCACCGAAACCTGGACCGCCTATGATTTGGGCGCCGCCTCGAAGGCCGACGCGCTTTCCGAGCTTCGCGCTTATATCGGCATGGGCGGCGTGGTCGATCTCTTTCATGAATACCAGATGACCAGTAAGGCGAGCCTATGCCCGGATATCGAGCGGGCGATCCGTCAGGCGCGCGCCAACCTCGAGGTCTACCGGGATCTTTCGCCGCCAACGTCCGCAGAACAGCGGGCGATCGCCGACATTGCCCAAACCCTCGATATCTTTGCGGCGCGACTGCCACAGGTTGCAGCCTTGGCCACCCTTGGTAAGCCAGCCCATGAGGTGATCCGCGAGACCGCCGTTGATATCACGCCCGCCGTGGCGGCGCTGCGCGTGCTGGATGCCCAACTCAGTCGCGACCGCGCCGCCCTCACCGCCGCCAACCTCGCCGTGATCACCGATCAGCGGAATTTGATGGGAATGGGCGGCGGTGTGGCGGTGGTGCTGGTGATCGGGCTCAGCGTCGCGTTGGTGTGGGTGACCCGGCGGCGGATTTTGCGGCCTCTGGCCCGGTTGGTGGAGGAATCTCAACGGCTTGCGCGGCGGGACCTCGATCTTCCCTTCGTGTGGACCTGTCGCGACGAATTGGGCACCCTCGGCCGGTCCCTTGAAGACAGCCGGAGCGAGTTGCGCACCTCCTTTGCCACCATCGAAGAAAAGACCCGGCGCCTTACTGAAAGCGAGCAGCGCTATGCTCTGGCCGCCGCCGCGACCAAGGACGGCCTTTGGGACTGGGACTTGATCACCGGGCGCATTTATTTTTCACCCCGGTTCCACGAGATGCTTGGCTTGGCGCCGGGCGAGCTGGGTTTCTCGTTCGACCGGTTGCTGACCTTCGTGCATCCCGAGGATATCGCGCTGGTGCGTGGGGCATGGCGGCCACCCGAGGCGGGGGGCGCCGACGATTTTACCATCGAGTTTCGGGTGCAGACAACCGGGTGCCGGACCGTCGGCGAGCGCCAGCTCCAACCGGGAGAGGTGTCGTGGATTTTGGTGAGGGGCATTTTGGCGCGCGATGCCGCCTGGCACGGGGTTCGGCTTGCGGGATCGGCCTCGTGCATCACCGATCGCAAGTTTTATGAACAACGGCTGGTCCATCAGGCGACCCACGATTTCCTGACCGGCCTGCCCAATCGGGCCTACCTGATCGAGTGGCTGCGCGCGCGGATGGTCGCCGGGCAGGACCGCGCGCCGCTGGCGCTGTTGTTCGCCGATCTCGATGGCTTCAAGCTGATTAACGACTCCCTCGGCCATGGCACCGGCGACCGTCTGTTGATCACAGTCGCCCGCAGGATTGAGGCGCAACTGGCCGCCGATGAGTTCGTGGTCCGTCTTGGTGGCGACGAGTTTGTGCTGGCCGTCCCTGGCGGCGAAAGCGAGGCGCTGGCGCGGGCGGGCGAGATCGACGGTTTGCTGCGCCAGCCCTTCCTCATTGATGATATGGAACTGCGCCTTACCGCCAGCATTGGCGTTGCCATCGACGACGGCCTCAGCACCGATCCGATCAGCCTGTTGCGCGATGCCGATATCGCGCTTTACCGGGCAAAGGAGCACGGCAAGGCCCGCACCGAGGTGTTCAACACCGCGTTGCGCGAAGCCATTTTGATCAGGCACCGCCTTCAGAACGATATGACGCGGGCGATTGAATCCGGCGATATCTTTTTGGTTTATCAGCCGATTGTCACGGTGGCCGACGTAGCCCTGGTTGGCTTTGAGGCGCTGGTGCGCTGGCGTCATCCCGAGCTTGGCTTGATCAGCCCGGTTCGCTTCATTCCCATTGCCGAGGAAACCGGCCAGATATTGCCGCTCGGCCGGTACGTGATGGAAACTGCGGCCAATACCCTCAAGCGCTGGCGGGCGATGGTGCCTGCGGGGCGCGCGCTTTCGGTCAACGTCAACCTCTCCGCCCGCCAGATGTGGGATGAGGGCTATGTGTCCGATATGCTCGCTTGGCTCGGGAGCAATCAAATTTCCGGGCTTAAAATCGAAGTCACCGAGAGCATGACCATGACCAACCCCGAGGTTGCTCTCTCGATTCTTGAGCGGTTTCGCGCTCTTGGCATTCCATTGTGCATGGATGATTTCGGCACGGGATATTCGTCTTTGTCGTATCTTGGCCGCTTTCCCTTCGATGTGTTGAAGATTGATCGCAGCTTCATCACCGATATCAACAAACTGCCCGAGCGCCAGCGCATCGTGCGGGGTATTGTCAACCTCGCCCACGACCTTGGCCTCTCGGTGGTGGCAGAGGGGGTGGAGACCGTTGCCGAGCATCAGGTGTTGCAGGCGATCGGCTGTGATTATGCCCAAGGCTACCTCTTTAACCGGCCGCTAGAGGAGGCCGACGCCGAGGCGCTTCTTGCGCGGTGACGGCCAAACTCTCATAATGCCGGTGCTATACGCATCGGCCCTTGCGGGGCGATGGCACATGACGGGGTGGGGGTAAGGGGATGGATCGCGCCTGGATGAAGAGTGCAACCGCAGCCATGGTGCTGAGCGCCCCGTTTGTGCTGAGCGCCCCGTTTGTGTTGAGCGCTCCGCTTGTGCTGGGCGGCTTCGGTGCTGCCTATGCCGCAGCGTCTCCCGCCGCAACCGTTGAGGGGGCGGCCCAGCTTGCCGCCGAGTTGAATGCCGGCACCTGCCAGCCATTCGCAACGTTTTCGGTCTCTCTTCGGTGTCAATGGCAGGGTCAGATCAGCGTTACACCGTTGAGTGATCATTATGGGGTCGATGTTCCGGGTGCGGTCGCGATCCTTGGCGGTGGCCGGACCAATACCGAGCGCTTGATCGATCTCGGCACGGTGCGGCTCGAAATGTGGCCGCAAGCGGATGGCGGGTTGGATTTCTTCCTCGCGTTGCCGGCGACCCTGGTTCTGGCCGATAAGGCCGGCAAGCCCGAGATGCAAATCGCGCTCGGCTCCCAAAAAATTGAGGGGCACTGGGATGGGGCGACCCATACCGTAACCCAGCTTAACGCCAATGCCGGCACCCTCCGTGTCACCGCCCAGGCGGCCCCCTATGCCATCACCATCGGCAGCGCGGGGTTGACCCTGGCGCTGGCCGAGGCTCAGCCCGGCCGGTGGAGCGGCCCGGCGGCGCTAACCCTTGGGACCCTGGCGCTGGTGGCCCCGGATGGCGGGGAATTGCTGCACCTTGGCTCCGCCAGCCTCGATGGTCGGGTGACCGGCCTCGACATGGCGCTGGCGGTGACCCGGCGTGCGCAATCTTTGGCGGCGGCGGAACAGGCGTTGGCACAAACATCGGCATCGGCAGCGGCATCGGCATCGGCAGCGGCCCCGCCTGCGCCTGTGCCGGCAGGCCCGGCTTCAGGCCCGAACAAGCTTCGGCTGGGCGATGGCGACGCTGCAAAGAAGCGGCTCTGGACCACGGCCCGCCACTATCTGAGCAGGGTCCACGACCTGTTTGACGGCGCCTCGGCCGGTGTTCACCTGACCGACCTTTCGGTTAAAATCCCGATGGCCGACATGAGCGTCACCCTCGGCAAGTTCGATTATCAAACCTCGGTCGAGGGGTTGGAGCAGGGCAAATCCAAGCTTTCCGTGACCTATGGCCATGGCCCGTTGGTGGTCACGCCCGCGCCCGCCCTTCAAGATTTTCTGCCCAAGGCGGCCCGGTTTTCGCTGACCGCCGTCGGCCTGCCCAACGAGGGGTTGTGGCAAGCCGCCAACCGCGCGCTGCCACCCGAGGGGCTGGCGGGGGATCAGGTGTTCAAGGTGTTTCTTGCTGAGGCCGACGACGCTCTCACCAAGGCCGGCGCCCGGTTGACCATCGATACCCTTGGCATCGATACGCCGGCGACCACGGTTAACCTAGTTGGCGAGGCGCAGTACGATGCCGCCGCGACAATGGGCATGGTGGCGGCGTGCGATATGGTTATCCGGGGCTTTGACGCTGCCTTGAAGGCGCTGCAACCGGCGCCGGGCGCGCCCAATACCCTCAGCGAGGAAACCAAGAGTGTTCTTTCGGCGCTGGTCATGGTGCAAGTCATGGGGCTGCCGGCCAAAGACGACGCCGGCCGGGAAGCCCGGACCTATAAGCTCCAGATCGCCAACACCGGGGGGATCATGCTGAACGGCGCCGATATCACCATGTTGGTTCAGGCGTTGCGCGATCGTCTTGGGCGCCATGCCCCGCCGACCGGCGCTGTGCCCCGTTCCGGCGGTGGTTGATGTATTCGGTTAAAGAGATCTTCAAAACCCTCCAGGGCGAGGGCGCGCACACCGGCCGGGCGGCGGTTTTCTGCCGTTTTTCCGGCTGCAACCTGTGGTCTGGCGTCGAGTCTGACCGCGCTGGCGCCGGTTGCCGGATTTGCGATACCGATTTTGTCGGCGTCGATGGCGGGGGCGGGGGCCGGTTCGACGAGCCGCAGGCATTGGTAACCGCCATTCTGGCCGCTTGGGGTGAGGGCCGGGAGCACCGCTTCGTCGTCTTTACCGGTGGTGAACCGCTCCTGCAACTCGATGACCGGTTGATTGGCGCCTGCCACGCTCACGGCTTCAAAGTCGCGATCGAGACCAATGGCACCCGCACGCCGCCGCCGGGGGTTGATTGGGTTTGCGTCAGCCCGAAGCTTGCTGCCTCGTGGGCTCACCGCGAGGGCGATGAGCTGAAGCTGCTCCATCCCCATCCCGAGCTTGATCCGGCCGACCTCGCCGCTTTGCCCTTTCGGCATTTTTGGCTTCAGCCCACCGACGGGCCGGCGCGGGAGCTGAACACCGCAGCCACCGTTGCCTATTGCCTCGCGCACCCGGGCTGGCGCCTGAGCCTGCAAACCCACAAGTTGATCGGGATGCCGTAACCGGCCGCTCAAGCCCCTCCGCCGCTACGGCGATGGTGCTCATGATGATGCCAGCCGATAACGTGGAAATCACCATGGTCGCGGTCATGGTCGTGGCCGTGGCCGCCGCCTACCGGGTCATCGTTGTGGTGGTGATCGTGGCTATGGCGGATCGGGCGGCCATCGGGGCCAACATGATCGTGGACATGTTCGCGATCAACGACTTGCCGTTGTTCGCGCTCGCCGCCCGCCCCATTGGTTTCGACGCCCGTCCCATGGGGTTCAGCACAGGTGAGGACCGGCTTTGCGCCGCCGCAGTCACAGGTTAAGCACATCTGCTCCCTCCTGGTTCAGGAACCAGCTCGCCACTCTGGAGTGACCATAGCACAAAGCGCTGCCCGGCGCACGCGCTTCCAAAGCCGTGCCGGGGGCGGTCAGGCGAGGGAGAGCAGGTCTGCGAGCAAGTCGCTGGCACCAACCCGGAAGGTTGCGGGGGACACCCAATCGCGCCACATGATCGCATCGGCGAGCGCCAAGTAGCGCGCCACCGCCGCCGCCTCGCGGATACCGCCGGAAACTTTAAGCCCGGTGCGGGCGCCGGTCTCGTGGATCACGTTGAGCAGTACCGCCGCCGCCGAAAGTGTGGCGCCTTTGGCGGCCCGGCCGGTGGAGGTCTTGAGAAAATCGGCGCCTTCGGCAATAACGTCGCGGGCGGCGGCGGCCAGTTGCGAGGCATCGGCAAAGCACCCCGTTTCGAGGATCACTTTCAGCGTCACGTCGGGGCCGCACATCGCCCGGCAGCCGATGACCATGGCCAGCGCTTCGCCCCGCTCGCCCGCCTGATAGCGCTGGTAGGGAAACAGCAGGTCGATTTCTTCCGCGCCGTTGCCAATGGCCCGCGCGGCCTCTTCCCCAGCGTGGGCGATGTCGTCGCAGCCATCGGGAAAATTGACCACGCTCACCACGCGGATGGCGCTGCTGATCTTATCCAGGGCCTCGCGCGCAAAGCTTACAAAGTGCGGCAGCACGCAAATACCAGCCACCGGGCCAAGCTTGGTTTGCCCGCTCTGGCATAAGGCGGCGATTTCGGCTTCCCCCTTTTTCTCGTCGAGGCAGGTGAGGTCGAGTAGCCGTACCGCCCGGCGGGCGAGGGCGGGTCCGGTCAGCCGGCCGCTTTCTTCGCAGCGTTCAACCAGCTTTGCGAGGTTGGCGCCCAGCTCGATCATTGTTCCGCTCTCCCACCCGTCCGGTCCTGCGCCGGCAGTCTGACCGCTGGCCTTAGGCGATTTTGCCCGAGTTCGCAAGCGTCTCAGAGAATTTTTACCATCTTGCCCCCGTCCGCCCGGCTAAGACAGTCGCCAAATGCCATGATGGCACTGCATAATGATGCCCCCGCCCCGGCGAAAACCACAGCCCGTGTCTGAATGCCCATGGAGCGCGCACCGCCTCGTTTGCTGATGCCCAATGCGCCGGCGCTGGTTGCCGGGCCGCGCAATGCCGCTTGGGTCACCCCCGACGGCAAGGAAGAACGGCTGGAATTTGCCGCCGCCGCGCGCCGCCTGACCGGAATGCCGGTGCTGGTCTGCCATGCTCCGGCGTTGGCGCGGCGGCTCGGGCTTGGGCACACCCGGTTTGAGGCGCTTGATGTCCTCGAATTGTTTGCGTTTGTCTGGCCGGCACGCTTTTGCCTGCCGACTCCGCGCGGCCTTGCCGATGTGCTGGAGCTGCCGACCCCGGCCGACCTTGCCCAAGAAGGTCAGACTCTCATACGGGCCACCGAGGCCCTGTTGCTCCAGCTCACCAAGCCTCAGGGGGAGGAGCGGTCCGACCCGGTGGCTCTTGCGTGGGCGCTGGGCGCGGTTGGCTGGCGCTGGGCACCTTCGGTGTTGGCGGCGCTCGGCGCCCCTGGCGGACCCGCCAACAAATTCGCCGAGGCCGGGCTCGCGGTTTGGCGCCGATTGCCCGAGTGGTCGATTGAAGCGCCCGAGCCGCCGCCGGCCCAGATGCCGGTTGAGCCGGCCGAGGCCCGGCGTCGCTTGGCCGAGCTGGTGGGCATTCGGCGTGGAACGGGAAAGGCCGAAGCCCGGCCCCAGCAATCGGATTATGCCGATGCCCTTTCCGCCGCTTTTGCGCCCAGGCTGGAAGCTGGCGTTCCCGCCATGGTTTTGGCCGAAGCCGGAACCGGGGTCGGCAAGACGCTGGGGTACCTTGCTCCGGCCAGCGTTTGGGCGGAAAAGAACCGTGGCACGGTCTGGATCTCCACCTACACCCGCAACCTTCAGCATCAGATCGATGACGAGCTGAGCCGGCTTTACCCCGACCCCACCACGAAGGCGCGCAAGGTCGTGCTGCGCAAAGGCCGGGAAAACTATTTGTGTCTGCTCAATTTTGAGGAGGCGGTGCGGGCCAGCGGCCTCGATCCGCAATACCGCATCGCCTTGGGCTTGGTTGCGCGCTGGATCGCCCGGACCCGCGATGGTGATCTTCAGGGCTCCGACTTTCCCGGCTGGTTGGTCGATGTGCTGGGTCGGGCGGGAACGCTGGGATTGGCCGACCGCCGGGGTGATTGCATTTATTCGGGATGCGAGCACTATAATCGGTGCTTCATCGAAAAGAGCGTTCGCCGCGCCCGCCGGGCCGATATCGTGATTGCCAACCATGCCTTGGTGATGATTCAGGCCTCCCAAGGGGGTGGCGACGATAGCTGGCTGCCGACCCGCTATGTGTTCGACGAAGGCCATCATGTGTTCGATGCCGCCGACAGCGCCTTTGCAGCGCACCTCACCGGGCTCGAAACCCGGGAGCTGCGACGCTGGTTGCTCGGCGCCGATGCCGATGGCCGGGCGGGCAGCGGCCGGTCGCGCGGGCTGCGTCGCAGGCTCGATGAGTTGGTGACCGATAGCGAGCGGGCGGGGGAGTTGATCGACGAGGTTATTCAGGCGGCGCGCGCGTTACCCGCCGATGGCTGGCGGATGCGGCTGGCCGGCGACGCTCCCAATGGGCCGACCGAGCGTTTTCTCCATGCCGTGCGCCAGCAGGTAATGGCGCGGTCGGGCGGGCGGGAGCAGCCCTATAGCCTGGAAACCGAAACCATGCCGCTGGGGGAAGGGGTGGCCGAGGCTGGTGCCGCGCTGGCGGAGGCGTTTGGCCGTCTTGGTAAGCCCCTGACCGAGCTTGCGGCGGTGCTCGCGGACCTGATCGACGATGATAAGGCTAAGCTGGAATCGGAGCAACGGCGGCGGATCGATTCGTTGGCCCGTGGCCTTGCCCGCAGGACCGATCAGACGGTGCGACCCTGGCAGGCGATGGTGCAGTCGCTTGGCGTACCGACGCCGGCCGGCTTTGTCGATTGGTTTGGTCTGGAGCGGATGGAAGGCCGCGATGTCGATGTTGGAATGTATCGCCATTTTGTCGACCCGACCTTGCCGTTGAGCCAGGTGGTGTTGAGCACCGCCCACGGCCTCGCCATCACCTCGGCCACCCTCACCGACGGCAGCGGCGACTCCGAGCGCGATTGGCAGGCGGCCGAACTGCGCACCGGATCGGTGCATATGACCCGGCCGACCTTGCGGGTGGCGGTGCCCTCGCCCTTCGATTATCCGGCCCATACCCGGGTGCTGGTGGTCAACGATGTGCGCAAGGACGATCTTGGGCAAGTTGCCGCCGCCTATCGCGAGCTGTTTTTGGCGGCTCGGGGCGGTGCGCTCGGTTTGTTCACCGCCATTAGCCGGCTCCGTGCCGTTCATGCCCGGATCGCGGCCCCGCTCGACGATGCCGGGTTGTCGCTTTATGCTCAGCATGTCGATGGCTTGGACGTTGCGACCCTGATCGATATTTTTCGCGCTGAAGATAGCGCCTGTTTGTTGGGCACCGATGCCGTGCGCGACGGTGTTGATGTGCCCGGCCGTTCGCTCCACCTGATCGTTTTCGACCGGGTGCCTTGGCCCCGCCCGGATATTTTGCACAAAGCCCGGCGCGACCATTTTGGCGGCCGACGCTATGACGACATGCTGACCCGGCTGCGGCTGAAACAAGCCTTCGGCCGCCTGATTCGTCGGGCCGACGACACCGGCGTTTTTGTCCTGCTCGATCCGCTTATGCCCAGCCGCCTCAGTGGCGCCTTCCCCGAGGGCGTCACTCTCAACCGGGTGGGATTGGCCGAAGCCGTGCGAATTACCCGTGAGTTTCTGGATCGCCCGACCCTCCCACCCGATTTTTCGCGCCCCAACGATCTTAAGCGGTGATCCACACGCAAAACCCATTGACCATTCCGCCAGTCCAGGTATTATCCGCCCGTCCAGGCAGCCCCTGTGGCGGAATCGGTAGACGCGGCAGACTCAAAATCTGTTGTTCGCAAGGACGTGCCAGTTCGAGTCTGGCCGGGGGCACCAACTGGATCAAGGGGTTCGCGGGCGCAGGTCGTGTCTGATGATAAGGGGTGGCGGAAGTAGCCCGATTTTATCCCCCACCTGTCCCCCATTTATTCGTGACGCAGGGTGACGAGGGGTGCAAATCGGGTCCTTCTTGGAGGCTTCAGGAACCCCGGCCAACCGCTCGGCTTCATGGCGCGGCAGGTGGGCATCGCATTCCAGGATTGCCGCCCGTTCTTCGGCGTTGTCATTTTTCAATTCGGCAGGAGGCGGGCTGCGGAAGCCGGACTCGCCAACGACAGGCGATTGAGATATCATCGCGCCATGGCATCACCAGCACGCAAGCCCTCGACCGGCACAGACCAGCGCGACGAAACCCTGGATATCCTGCGGCGGCTGGAGCCGGTGCTGTCTCGGTTGACGGAAGACGTTGGCGAGATCAAGGACGATGTCAAAAAGCTTGATGACCGGTTGCGCAAGGTCGAGACGGACGTTGCCAGGATTGATGGCAGATTGACCGGCATCGAAGGCCAACTTCGGCAAATTCCCACCCTTTGGCAGCTTGCCGGGCTGATCTTCGCCATTTTCGGCGCGTCGTTCGTGCTGATCCGGTTCGCCAGCGGTCACTAACCAGCCCGCCCATAAAGTCTCGCCAGCGACTCGAAAATCGGCCATAGCGTCGATGTTGGCGGGCTTAGGTCCCCGGTGGTCCGCAATCAGCTCAATCGGTGCCTACCCTCTCGAAACTCGCAGCCCCGCAGCGCCTTGACCAGATCAATGCCTACCATAAACGGCTGTGAACGTTGTGCCGCACCGCTGGAGGTTTCATTCTGTCAACCACATAGCGTGCTTTCAAAACGAGACTCACACCTCACCATCCATCAGTTTTTGTTGACCAAAGGGGTGGCAGAGGCAGCACGGCGAGGGTAATGCGGGCGATATAGCGCAAGCCTCTGGTAAAAAAGGATGTCCTTGAGCGGGCGAGCTTCTTCGGCTGGAGCTTCAGGTCTTTTTTTCAGCGGGCATCGGGTTTGTTTGGGCATCCCACTGGCCTGTCGAGACAGCGGT
>CAIZDL010000146.1 GCA_903931735.1 uncultured Rhodospirillales bacterium | reverse complement strand
TCAGGGCGTTGCTCAACATCCATCAACTTCGGGGCAGATGCATTCATCCCAGATCGCCATTTCCAACGCATTGCTGGCCAGACCAGCAACTTTCTATAAAATACTATACCTAGTGGGTGTCTGCGTCAACCGGATAGGCATGGAAGACTGATCGCCGGTTACAGTAACAGTGCCGGAATTCGCCACATCCGTATAAGACATCACCGTTCGGCATCGATTGTCGTCTGCCGTCGGCAACACATTTGGACTCTCGAATGGGTGCTTCAGGCCTAGCGCATGTCCGATTTCATGAATCAGCGTAAGCAGACCATATGAACCGACCGTATCGGTCTGGTTGCTTACCGATGACGTATCAAGCCAAACATCGCCGCCAACGTCACTTTCGCTAACGCTTTGAATTGTACTACCAGAATAAGTCCAGCCAAACGTGGGCGCATAGGCATATGCCGCACTGTTCTGATTAGAAGTCCCCGTAAAATCAGACTGGCTAAACACCATTTCCCCAACGCCAGGGACTTCTGTAAATGTTACATTGGCACACTCGTGTAATAAGTTTAGTGCGGTACGAACCCCCGTTCGTTGGCTATTTGTCAACGGCGCATAACCGAGACGTTCGCTGTCACCAGCCGCGTAATAATTTGGAACAGAGCTGGAAAAACTATATGTTATCTGGGCAGATGTACCAATTCCACCTGGATTATCGACCGACGTTCCAACAGACGCAGGAAAATTCCAACGGGCACTGACCAAACCCGAATCAATGTAGCACAGTGCATCAATTCGGCTGTCTCCACTGGTTGGCATAACAGCTCCTAAGCGAGGCTAGAACGGGTGCGGACCAAACGCCCCTGCCCCAGTATGGCACCAACGCCACACCACGCAAGCGTGATAAATGAAGTCAATGCCAATTTTTTAACAACCGGAGGTTGGGCGCTCCAGCCCAAAGTCGCAGCGTCAACGGCCGATACCTGAATAAAACGACCACGAAAAAAGCTCTCGCGCGGGTCATAATGCCAAAAAAATCAATGGCGAGACCCGGGGCGAGGCGTTGGTCAATCCAACCGATTCTTAACTCAATCTTACCATCACATGCTGTATTCAGAACGTTCCGAATGCGACCTAAGGCCTCAATGCACGGTCTTGCCAGAACAAAAGGGCAGCCCGCTAAACATCGAGGCCACCAGGGCGGCGCTCTCTTCCAGCGCTTCGGTCATCAGGCTGATCTGGTCGGCCCGGTCCAGGCGAATACTGACTCCAACCTCACCGGCATCAACCACGCGAGCGCCCGAGAACTTGACCGCCAGATTTTGCATCGCCCGATTTTCGAGCAGACAGACCAAGTTAACCTGCCGTATCCCCCGGTTGCGGGCGATATTCAACACCCTGCCCATCAACGCACTGCCGACGCCGCGCCCCTGGTAAACGCGCTCAACACTAAAGGCCAACTCGCCGCGACTAGGGAACAGATCTCCGGCGGTGCGCAGTTCTGCTGCCCCCCGCAACTCCCCATCGACAAAATAGCCAATCACGATGGTATCGTGCCAATCCATCCGCAGACAATGTTGCTCGATCACCGCATCTGAAACAGAACCACCAAAACGCAAATGGCGATCAACCGATTCGAGTCTCAAGAGATGTGCGCGATAGCGGGACATTTCATTGGGGAAAAGTTTACGAAAGGCGTTCATGGCACCACTTCTCATGGCTAGACATTCGCCCCCTTTGCAGCCGCTTCCCAACCCCAGGACATTCTCTTGTGCGCGGCCAGCGCAACGCTAATAAGCGACACACCAGCACGCTCACCCCCAACCTTTTTGATCAGGTTGAGGGCACTGTCGTCGATTCGGCGGGATAACACCAATGCGTTTTTTGCAACGCACGAAAAACGCCTGAAATTCGGCGCACATCATTCCAATTATTGCGTAGTACCACCCAAATGCAACATCTCCCATTCAATCACGCCAGAAGTCTACCCCCGCCGCGCTATCCGTTCACCGAATAAGGAAAGTCCGGGGCTGTGACAGGTCGCCGCACCCGGAACCGGCTCCAGACGCTATATATGGCGGGCGTTCAATATCACGGATGCGAAACGGCAAGGTGTTCACGGCTCCATGGCAGCTCCCCCTCTCATTGCCCTTCAGGGCGTCACCGTCACCTTTGGCGGCACGCCGCTGTTTGAAGGCGTAGACCTGCCCATCACCCGCGGCGACAAGCTGACGCTGGTGGGACGAAACGGCGCCGGGAAGTCGACACTGCTCCGCCTGTTGGCAGGAGAGATCCACCCCGACGGGGGCGAACGCTTCATTCAGCCCGGCTGCCGGATCGGCACCCTGCCCCAAGAGCCGGATATCGCCGGCTTCAAGACGGTTCAAGACTTCGTGGCGGCGGGGCTCGCGCTGGGAGATGAGGACGCGCTGCACCGGGTCTCCGCCGTGCTCGACCGGTTGCAACTCCCCGGCGACCGCGAGTTGGCCCTGCTCTCGGGCGGAAAGCTGCGACGGGCGGCGCTGGGGCGGGCACTGGTCAGCCAGCCCGACGTCCTGCTGCTCGATGAGCCGACCAACCACCTCGACCTTCCAACCATCGAGTGGCTGGAATCCGAGTTGCTGGCCTTTCGCGGCGGACTTTTACTGATCAGCCACGATCGCGCCTTCCTCAATCGCCTCGCCCGCAACGTCCTGTGGCTCGATCGCGGCCGGCTGCGGGTGGCCGAGCGGCCGTTTTCCGAGTTTGAAACCTGGCAAGCCGACCAATTCGCCGCCGATGAGCTGGCTTCCCACAAGCTTGACCGCAAAATCGCTTCTGAACTGTTGTGGATGCGCGAGGGAATCAGCGCCCGGCGCACCCGCAACATGGGCCGGGTCCGCTCGCTTCAGCAACTCAGACGTGATCGCTCGGCCGAAATCCGGGGCGGGAAGCAGGTCAAACTCGCGGTCTCCGAAGCCGATACCGGCGGCCGGCTGGTTCTTGAGGCCGAAAAGGTTTCCAAGCAATTTCAAACCTCTTCTGGCCTGCGCTACATGGTCAAAGACTTTTCAACCCGAATTTTGCGCGGCGACCGGGTGGGGTTGATCGGACGCAACGGCGCCGGAAAAACCACGCTGCTGCGCCTGCTGACCGGCAAGCTGGAGCCGGACCAAGGCATGGTGCGGTTAGCGCCGACCCTGGAAACCGCCTATTTCGACCAAAAGCGCGAGTCCCTTCCGCCCGACGCCACCTTGCGGCAGGTGCTTTGCCCATTTGGCGGTGACGCGATCGTGGTGGATGGCAAATCCCGCCACGTCGCCTCCTACCTCAAAGACTTCCTCTTCGACACCCGCGCCCTCGATAGCCCGGTGCGCAGTCTTTCGGGCGGAGAGCGCAACCGGCTGCTGCTGGCAAAACTCTTCGCGTTGCCCTCCAACCTGCTGATCATGGACGAGCCGACCAACGACCTCGACATGGACACGCTTGACCTGCTGCAAGAAGTGCTAAGCGAGTATAAAGGCACGCTGCTGTTGGTCAGCCACGATCGCGACTTTCTCGACCGGCTGGTTACTTCAACCATCATCGTCGAAGGCGATGGCGTCACCGCCGAGTATCCCGGCGGTTATAGCGATTATCGGCGCCAACGTCCACAGCCGGCGGTAACCATCCCGGCTATCGTCACCAAGCCCAGCATGACGCCCCAGGGTTTGGTGCAACCAAAAGCCAAACGCAAACTGGGCTACAAAGAACAGCGCGAACTCGATCAGTTGCCGGCCCGCATCGATACCCTCGGCGGGGAGATCACAGCGCTCACCGATCGCTTGGCCGACCACGCGCTCTTTGCCCGCGATGCCGCCGCCTTTGGCCGCCTCACCGCCGACCTGGAGGCCCGCACCGCCGCGCTTGCCGCAGCCGAGGAGCGTTGGCTGGAACTTGAAGCCCTGCGCGAAGATCTGGAACGCTGAGCCATGCGCCCTTTCGCTTGACCCCCCCGCTATTCGGCGTAGGTTTAATGCCGTGATCCCATCCGCACCCACAAGAGGGGACTTGCCAATGAAACGACTCCTTGTCGCCCTGGTTCTCGTCGTTGCCTTTGCCATGCCGCCGACCCGGGCTGCGGAAGCGGCGCCGCTCATGCGCAATGTGGTGCAAACCTGCGCTTTTGGCGCCGGTGTTTTCGCAGCCACCACCTATTACGGCCTCACCCCGGCCCTCGCCACCGGCGCACTGGCCTTGCCGGTAACCGAAATAATAACCGCCAACGCCATTATCGGCTGCGGCGTTGGCGTTGCCGGGGCCGTCAGCGCCAGCGTGGTTGGCTGGGTTTACGACCTGATCTTTTAGAGCGGATTCAGGCTACGGGGTGAGTCGCCCCTTGGCGACCCGCTCTCGTCTTGTTCCTTTGGGCGCCCCGGGAGGCGATTGATGAAACGACTGCTTCTGGCATTGGTATTTTTGGTCGCGACCGCCACGCCCTCCCACGCCGATGACTTCTGGCGCGAGTCGGGCCGGGCCTGTTTCTTTGGCGCGGCGGCCCTCGGGGTTTCGGCGGCAATGGTGCTTTATCCCGCCGTCGCCTCGGGCGCCACCACGCTGCCCGCGACCACCCTGGTTATTGGCAACACCATTTTCGGCTGCGGCCTCGGCATGGTCGGCGCGATGGCCGCCTATGGCTTCAGCGCCCTTTACGACCGGTTGAACCCCACCGAAACCATTCCGGCAATGCCAATGGGGCCGACGGTGCCACAAAAAAGCCGGGACTCGGTGACCTGATCCCACCAAGGCGATAAGTGCCGTGATCGATCACCCCTCCGCAAACCATGGCCCCCGTCCCGACGGGGCAGTGGTCGATATTTTGCTGGTTCACTTCACCGGCCTGCCCTCCGCCGCCATCGCCCTCGACCGGCTGACCAACGCAGAATCCGGTGTCAGCGCCCACTACACCATCGACGAAGACGGCACAATCTATCGCCATGTCGCCGAGGATCGGCGTGCTTGGCACGCCGGAGTCGGCGGCTGGCAAGGCTGCCGGGACATCAACTCGATTTCCATTGGCGTTGAGTTGGTCAACCCCGGCCACGAGTTCGGTTACCGGCCATTTCCGCCGGCCCAAATGGCCGCCTTCCAAACATTGGCGCGCGATATCGTGCAGCGGCACCACATTCCGCCCGAGCGGGTGCTCGGTCACTCCGACATCGCCCCCGCCCGCAAGCAGGACCCCGGCGAGTTGTTTGATTGGCGGGGGCTTGCCGCCAGCGGTATCGGGGTTTGGCCTGAGCCAACTCCCGACGACGACGCCCTCGCCTCCGAGTCGGAAGTGGCGGGGTTGCTGAGCCGGTTTGGCTACGACATAGCCACCACCGGCCTGCCGCTGGCGCTCCTGGCCTTTCAACGCCACTTCCACCCCGAATGGCTGTCGGCGTTGCCGCTGGCCGAAACCGTGCGCCGGCTCAGGGCACTGTCACGGGTGCCCACAACACCTCTTCAATCGCGCCTGCCCCAGCGCACAGCATAACCAGCCGATCGAAGCCAAGGGCGATGCCCGAGCTATCCGGCATACCGTATGTCAGTGCGGCCAAAAACTCTTCATCGATCGGGGTGCGCCGGCCATAAAGTTGGAACTGCAAATCCATGTCGGATTCAAATCTGGCCCGCTGCACCGCAGGATCGGTGAGTTCACCAAAGGCATTAGCCAGCTCGACACCGCAGACGTACAGCTCAAAACGCTCGGCCAGCCGAGGATCATCGGGCTTGGGCCGGGCCAGCGCTGCCATCGACACCGGATAATCGGTTAGAAAGGTCGGCGCCCCGGCGCCCAGCATCGGCTCGATCCGTTCCAACATCACCCGAAAGAAAATATCGTCCCAACGGTCACCATCGCCAACCCGTATGCCGGCGGATACCGCCGCCTTGGCCAACAACCGCTGGTCGGGAGCATACGGGTCTGGACAGGTCGCCAAGAGGTCGATTCCGGTGTACGTGCCGAATGCATCCGCCACCGTTAGCGTATGCCATTCGGCATACGGATCAGCGTCGATGCCCTGAAACCGAAAGACATCGCGCCCGGAAACCGTGGCCGCCATCCGCACCAGCGCTCTGCAATCCGCCATCACCTCGGCCAGGCCGGCTCCGGCCCGATACCACTCCACCATCGCAAACTCGGGGTGATGCGTAGCGGAACGCTCGCCGTTTCGAAACACCCGCGCCAACTGCCACAGCCGGGGCATTCCCGCCACCAACAGCTTCTTCATGGCGAATTCGGGGCTGGTATGAAGATAGAGTTGCCGGCGCTGATCGGGGTGTACGCCGTGCAGTTCGGTCGCAAACGCCAGAAGATGCGGCTCCAACCCCGGCGAAACCTGAAGCGCCGGGGTCTCGACCTCAACGATATCCCGCTCGGCCATGAAGGCCCGCAAGCCCGTCAGCACCCGCCCCCGAATTTCCAGGTTGGCCCGCCGGCCAGCCAAAGCCTCCGGATACCACCAAGGGTATTTTACCTCCGACAACGCCCCCTCCATTTAGTTGGCTCCCCTTTTTGATGCCGCTTTATTACCGAGGGCGACGCCGCCTTGTGCTGGCGGAAGGCCGGGCAAGTGTGCTATCAAGGCTGATCGATAACCTCTCGCGGAGAGCCAAAATGCGCATTCTCGCCCTCGCCTTCATGCTGCTGCTCGCCATGCCAGTGGTCGCCGTCCATACCGCACAGGCTCAAACCCAGCAAGCAGCAGGCGGAGATGAAATTCGTGAGGGGGTGCGTGGAGCACTCAATCAGTCCCGGCAGTTTATCGGCAATCTGCTGACCGAAGCAAAAACTGCGAGCGGTCTCAGCGACGAACAGCTCTATGCGGTGGGCGTGGGCCTGCTCGGCGGCTTGCTGGTCGCCGACGTGGTGGGCACCGGCGGCATCGGCACCGTGTTTTTTGCCAGCGCTGGCGGATTGTTCGGTAAATGGGCGACCACCCCTGTTAAGTAGGCGTTTGGTTGCACGCCGGGGCTAGGCGACAGTGCCCCCTTGCCGTTATAACAGCGGCGGTTTCGCGCAGCGGCCCCTCTGGCCAAGAGAGGGCCGCTTAGCGTGCCGGCCGCCCCGCCTCAAGTAACACCGCTCCCAATTTCAGGCGCCATGCCCAAACGTACCGACATAAAGTCCATCTGCATCATCGGTGCCGGCCCGATCGTGATCGGTCAGGCGTGCGAGTTCGATTATTCCGGCGCACAGGCGTGCAAGGCCCTGCGTCAGGAAGGGTACCGGGTCGTCCTGGTCAACTCCAATCCCGCCACGATCATGACCGATCCGGCGCTGGCCGACGCCACCTACATCGAGCCGATCACCCCCGAGATGGTGGCGCGCATCCTGGAAAAGGAGCGCCCCTGCGCGTTGCTGCCGACCATGGGCGGGCAGACCGCGCTTAACACCGCCATGGCCCTGGCCGATAACGGCACTCTTGCCCGTCTTGGCATCGAGTTGATTGGCGCCAAGCGGGACGTGATCGCCAAGGCCGAAGACCGGTTGCTGTTCCGCGACGCCATGACCAAAATCGGTCTGGAATGCCCCAAAAGCCGAATCGTGCGCTCGGAGCGCGAGGGTCTTGCGATCCTGCCCGAAATCGGGCTGCCGGCAATCATCCGCCCCAGCTTTACCTTGGGCGGTTCGGGCGGCGGCATCGCCTACAACAAAGGCCAATATGAAGAAATCGTGCGCAGTGGCTTGCGCGCCTCGCCGGTTGGAGAAGTTCTGGTTGAGGAATCGGTTCTCGGCTGGAAAGAATATGAAATGGAGGTGGTGCGCGACACCGCCGACAACTGCATCATTATTTGCTCCATCGAAAATGTCGATCCGATGGGCGTTCATACCGGAGACTCGATCACGGTAGCCCCGGCGCTGACGCTGACCGACAAAGAATACCAGATCATGCGCAACGCCTCGATCGCGGTTCTGCGCGAAATCGGCGTTGATACCGGCGGCTCCAACGTTCAGTTCGCGGTCAATCCCGAGGATGGCCGCTTGGTGGTCATCGAAATGAACCCGCGCGTGAGCCGGTCATCGGCCCTGGCATCGAAGGCCACCGGCTTCCCCATCGCCAAGATTGCGGCCAAGCTGGCGGTTGGCTACACGCTCGACGAATTACTCAACGATATCACAGGGGTAACCCCCGCATCGTTTGAGCCGACCATCGATTATGTGGTCACCAAAATTCCGCGCTTTACCTTTGAAAAATTTCCCGGCGCCGAGGCTCTGCTCACCACCTCCATGAAATCGGTGGGCGAGGCCATGGCCATCGGACGCAGCTTTGCCGAATCGCTGCAAAAGGCCCTGCGCTCCATGGAAACCGGGCTTACCGGCTTCAATGAGACCACCAGCGAAGGGGCCGACCCCAAAACCGTTTTGGCGGCTCTCTCCAAACCGACCCCCGATCGTATGCTGGTGATCGCCGATGCGTTTCGGGTCGGGCTGACCGTGACCGAGGTACAGCGCGCCTGCAAATACGACCCCTGGTTTTTGGACCAGATCAAGGCCATCGTCGATACCGAGCAACAGGTTCGCCGCACGGGCCTGCCCGCAACGGCAGAGGGCTGGCGCAGCCTGAAACAAATGGGCTTTTCCGACGCCCGCCTGGCGCAGCTTGCGGCGACCGACGAAGCCACGGTCGCCCAGGCCCGGCGCGCCGAGGGGGTTACGCCGGTCTATAAGCGCATCGACACCTGCGCCGCCGAGTTCGCCTCGCGAACGCCGTACATGTATTCAACCTACGACTCCGACCTCGACGGCACCTCCGAGTGCGAGGCGGAGCCGGGGGACCGGCGAAAGGTGATCATCCTGGGCGGCGGTCCCAACCGCATCGGCCAGGGCATCGAGTTTGATTATTGTTGCGTCCACGCCGCCTACGCCCTGCGCGATGCCGGTATCGAGACGATCATGGTCAACTGCAATCCCGAGACAGTCTCCACCGACTACGATACCTCTGACCGGCTATACTTTGAGCCATTGAC
This sequence comes from uncultured Rhodospirillales bacterium, assembly GCA_903931735.1. Lineage (GTDB taxonomy): Bacteria > Pseudomonadota > Alphaproteobacteria > Azospirillales > Azospirillaceae > BOG-933. The sequence continues at coordinate 48,756 of CAIZDL010000146.1, read as the reverse complement.
CGCAGAAGACGTGGTTGAACTGGTCCGGGTGGAGCAACGCAAGGGAACGCTCCTTGGGCTGATCGTTCAATTTGGCGGCCAGACGCCGCTGAAACTGGCGCGCAGCCTCGAGGCCGCAAATATCCCGATTCTCGGCACCTCGCCCGACGCCATCGACCTTGCCGAAGACCGCGAGCGCTTTCAACAATTGCTGCATCGCCTGGGGCTGCGCCAGCCCAACAATGGCCTTGCCCGCAGCCTCGCCGAAGCCGAAAAGATCGCCGAAACCATTGGTTTTCCGGTTGTTATCCGGCCGTCCTATGTCCTTGGCGGCCGAGCGATGGAGATCGTTCACGATCGCGCCGGCCTGCAACGATACATGGGCCAAGCCGTGATCGTGTCGGGCAACAACCCGGTGCTGATCGACCGTTATCTTCAAGACGCCATCGAGGTGGATGTCGACGTGGTGGCCGACGCCGATGATGTGTATGTCGCCGGCATCATGGAGCATATCGAGGAGGCCGGTATTCATTCGGGCGACAGCGCTTGCGCCCTGCCCCCCTATACCCTCAAACCGCCGATGATCGCCGAGATCACCGCCCAGGCGACCCAACTCGCCCGCGCGCTCCAGGTGGTCGGGCTGATGAACGTCCAGTTTGCCATCAAGGACGATACGGTATTTATTCTCGAAGTGAACCCGCGCGCGAGCCGAACCGTTCCCTTTGTTGCCAAAGCCACCGGCGCGCCGATCGCCAAGATCGCGGCGCGGGTGATGGCCGGCGAAAAGCTGTGCAACTTTACGCTGCCCGGCCCCAACCCGCCCCACACTGCGGTCAAGGAAGCGGTGTTTCCGTTTGCCCGCTTTCCCGGAGTCGATATTTTGCTCGGGCCGGAGATGCGGTCGACCGGCGAAGTTATGGGCCTGGATCATGATTTCAGCCGCGCTTTTGCCAAGTCTCAGCTCGGTGCCGGCACTATGCTGCCGGTCAAGGGGGCCGTCTTTATCTCGGTAAAAGACCGCGATAAGGCGGCGCTGGTGGTAATCGCCCGGCGTCTTCACGAAATGGGCTTCACCCTGCTTGCAACAGAAGGCACGGCCCGGGTGTTTGCCGCCGCCGATCTGCCGGTGAAGAGAATCAATAAGGTGCTAGAAGGTCAACCCCATGTGGTCGACGCCATGGTCGACGGCGATGTCCATCTGGTCATCAACACGACCGAGGGCGCCCAGACCATCGCCGACAGTTTCAGCCTGCGTCGGACTGCGCTGGTTAACAATATCCCCTACTACACCACCGTTGCCGGAGCGCGCGCCGCGGTGACCGCAATCATGGCTTTACGCAACGGCAGTCTTGAAGTTGCGCCTCTACAATCGTATCTTACCGGATCGTACTAGGCAGTGACGCTAAGGGGCGGCCGCTGTTTCCCGATTGTCGTTGTGGTGGGTTTGCCTGGGCTCTGAAATACCCGGTTTTTGAGGAATCATCTTCCCGCGGGGCCCTTTGAGCTATATTGACGGGCGCCCTCCCGCGCTAAATTTTTTGTGGTGCGGTGCCCTATCTAGCGGCACCAGGACAGGATAACGGACCAGGGACAATGGAAAAAATCCCGATGACCGCCCCAGGCTACATTCGCCTGCAGGAGGAACTGAAGCAACTGAAGTCCGTCGAACGTCCGGCGGTGATCAAAGCCATCGCTGAAGCGCGAGAGCACGGCGATCTCTCGGAAAACGCCGAGTATCATGCCGCGCGCGAGCGTCAGAGCTTCATCGAGGGCCGCGTGCTTGAGCTGGAGGACCGGATCAGCCGCGCCGAGGTGATCGACGTTTCAAAACTCTCCGGAAATGCGGTAAAGTTTGGCGCGACCGTCACCGTTGCCGACGAGGATACCGATGAAGAATCGATATTCCAGATTGTCGGTCAAGACGAGAGCAACATCAAAGCGGGCCTGTTATCAATAACCTCGCCGCTGGCACGGGCATTGATTGGCAAGTCGGTTGGAGATAACGTTGAAGTAACCACCCCCGGTGGCTCCAAGAGCTACGAGGTGATGAAAATTGTTTATCGCTGACAGAGACGAAGCCCCTTCGCCTCTTCGATAAGGAAAGCCCTCCGCTCCCCCAATAGCAGTTCTTTGCGGGTGGTGTGGGTTTGTTTTTGATGATCGATATCACGACGAAGGAGATAGTTGATGCGTACGATGACAGCAACACTGGTGATTGCGTTGGCCATGGCAGTCGCCTCTCCCGCCATGGCCCAGACTCGTGCCGACCAAAAACAGACCGATCGGTCGATGTCGGTCACGATCGACCTTGCCACCGTCGGCGGCGGCTTACTCGCCCTGGTCACGGCCAGCGGCTTGGTCAACATGTATAATGCCGGGGCAATGGTGACCCAGGGCACCTCTTTCGTTGAAGCGATGGAAGTTGGCGCCGGGCTGCCTGTGCCCGCAGCCATCCTGGCAATCCTCCTTGGGGGATATTACGGCCAAGACATCGTGAAGCAGGCGATTGCCCCGTTGATGGGGTCCGGTGAGCCGGTAAAGGCAGGGCACTAAGCCACACATAAGCCGCGATAGCACCGATCTCGGTTGGCTAACGGCTGATCTTGAAATTTACCACCAAGCGATAGGGCGGCGAACCATTCGGTGGTTTGCCGCCCTTCGTTTTTCAAGCGATTTCAAGCGAGGTGAGGTTTACTCTTCGCTAAAGGCTTCAACCTTCAGCAAGATACCATCGAAGCCGACAACCTTCACTGTGGTTCCCGCTGGCATGTCCTCGCCCGCGACCAGCCACAGCGTATCGCCGATAAACGCCCGACCACGCCCATTGGCGATTGGCGACTCGAGGACAATCAGTTGACCAAGAGAATAGTGGCTCCGACGATTGGCTTCGTCATTCACAAAGTCAGCAGCCCCCCGCCGAATCACCTGACGGGATACCACCAGGACCACAATTGCAATCCCAGCGAAAACAAGAGCCTGACTGAGTATGGGGAGGTCGGGGAAGACGCAGACCACGAGCCCGACGATGAGCGCAGCAACGCCGAGCCACAGAAAATATCCGCGCCGCGCCAACATATCCAAGGCGCCAAGAGCAGCAGCAGCCCCCCACCAGTGCCAAAATTCCAATTCAATCATGTGCTGGCTCACCCGCGCCCTCTCGGGTCGAGGCTCTGAGAGCGCTCCCTACCGGGGCCCCCTCAGTCCTCCCAATCGGTGAACGGTGTTGCCAAACGGGGCGTCGTTTCCGGCCCACCGCAGTGCCCCTTAAGCTTTGCCGCCCCCGGAGTCGCTACAAAAGGCATCCCGCGCAATCTCGGCAATACCTCCAAGCGCCCCAATGACGTTCGCCGCCTCAAGCGGCAGGAACAAAACCTTCTGGTTTGGCGCCGAGGCAATCGCCTTGAGTGCCCCAACATATTGTTGGGCGACAAAGTAATTGATCGCCTTAACATCGCCGCCCTGGATCGCCACCGACATCAACCGAGTCGCCTCAGCCTCAGCCTGGGCCGCACGCTCGCGGGCTTCCGCGTCGCGATACCCAGCCTCACGACGGCCTTCAGCCTCCAGAATAATCGCCTGCTTTTGTCCCTCGGCCCGCAAAATCGCCGCTTGACGCTGGCCCTCTGCTTCCAGGATCGAGGCACGCCGGTCACGTTCCGCTTTCATTTGGCGGGCCATGCTATCGACCAAATCGCGGGGCGGCTGAATGTCTCGGATTTCGATCCGCGTCACCTTAACGCCCCAAGGGCTGGTGGCATCGTCCACGACATGCAACAATTGCTGGTTAATCTTGTCGCGTTGAGAAAGCAACTCGTCAAGATCCATCGACCCCATAACAGTCCGGATATTGGTCATTGTCAGGTTCAGTATCGCCAGATGCATATTACTAACCTCATACGAGGCTTTTGCGGCATCAAGCACCGAGTAAAACACCACACCATCCACTGTAACCATGGCGTTGTCTTTGGTGATCACTTCTTGCGACGGCACGTCGAGCACCGTTTCCATCATGCTGATCCGGTGACCGATCTTGTCGATCAACGGCACAATCAAGTGCAAACCCGGCGACAGTGTTCGCGTATACCGACCAAACCGTTCAACCGTATATTCCTTACCCTGCGGTATGGTCTGCACTCCCAGCCAGACCAAAATCAGGGCAAACGCAAAGATCGCAACCTCGAATAGCGTAAAACCGGTAAATTCCATTGTAATCCCCTCGTTTGGGTATCCGCCGCGATCAAGCCGAAGACCACCAGCACTATGCCGCGAAACAAAACGAAAATAAACCGAATCGACACGCCCCGCCCACGTCCCCGGGCCGTTCCCCGAACCGATCCAAGCCCCCAAAACCTCCAAACGGCCCACCCTCAGACCGCCCCTCACAAGCAGGGGTTCCGCGGCCAGCTTAATCCAGAGACCGACTCACCGCCAGCCAATTGGCGAGCCTGCGCATTCGAACCACACCGCAAAACAAAAACGAATCAGCCGAACGCCTTACTCTTAGCCCCAGCAGCGCCGCTATCGGCAACGACATAGAGTCCCCGCTGCCCTTCCAATGGCTTAAAACGATCGGTAATACCAAGCACAGTTTCCGCCCCGCCCAGATAGAGGACAGCATCGGCGGGCATGACCCGCGAAATCTGCTCCAGAACCTTTCCCTTGGTCACCTGATCGAAATAAATCAAAACATTGCGACAAAACACAACGTCAAACTGACCTAATGGCGTCAGATCCCCCAATAAATTAAACTCCCGAAAGCTAGCCATTTGCCTGATCTGGGGGCTGATCTGCCACTTATCTCCATTTTGTTTGAAATTTTTGACCAGCATAGTGATCGGAAGACCGCGCTGAACTTCAAACTGGGTGTAAACACCGGTTTTACAGCGCTCAACCATCTCGGCAGAAATATCGGTCCCAATGATTTCGATTTTCCAGCCCGACAGCCGCGGGGCCTCCTCCTGAAGCAGCATGGCCAAAGAGTATGCCTCTTGCCCGCTTGAACACGCGGCCGACCAAATCCTGATCTGCCGCCGCGCGGACCGCGCCTCTAAAAGTTTAGGCAGCACCAACTGCTTGAACATATCAAAGGGCTTTTGGTCCCGAAAAAAAGACGACTCATTCGTCGTCATCGCCTCGGTAATATCGCGAAGTAACGCCTCTTCCTTGCGGGCCCGTACGATCTGGGCCAGATCTTCGAGACCCTTCATGTTCCATTTGCGCGCGACCGGCATCAGCCGGGATTCAAGCAGATACGCCTTGTCCTTTGTCAGGACCAACCCCGAGCGCTGCTTAAGCAGGGTGGAAAACATGTCGAAATCTTCGACCTTCATGTCCCGGTCCTCGATGCCAACTTGCGAATGTAAGGCCCGATCTCCCGCAGCGGCAAGATCGCGCTGCACAAGCCGGCAGTCGCAACCGCTCCCGGCATCCCCCACACCACGCTCGACGCCTCATCCTGGCCGATCACCACACCGCCTGCCGCGGTGACCTCCTGGCAACCCTTCATTCCATCCTGCCCCATGCCGGTTAAAATAACAGTTAAGACCTTGCGCCCATAAGCGCGCACAATACTCCGCAACATCGGGTCAACCGCCGGCCGACAGAAATTCTCTGGGGGGTCTTTAGTCAAGCTCAAGGTACTCGCCCCCCCCCGATTCACCACAACCATGTGATAATCACCCGGCGCAACATAAGCCCGATTTTCCACAATGGGCTCACCGTCTTTGCCTTCAGCGCAGACGATACCGCATTGCCGCGAGATGTGCTCCGCTAAAATCGTCGTAAACGTGGCCGGCATATGCTGAGTAATTAGAATGGGCTGTGTGATCCCAACTTTAAGATGGGACAATACCTCGAAAAGGGCCTGCGGACCGCCGGTCGAACTGCCAATAGCAATGATATCGGGGCGAACCTGGGTGCCGATCGGCCGCAAAACTGGCTGCCCGGCCGGCTCAGCCCGGGGGCGATAACCGGGGGCGACCGGCGCCGGCAACGCCTGCGCCCGCACGTCAGTCCGGCTGCGAGTCCCGCCCCGGCGGGCCGTTCCGCCCAGCGCCTTAACTTTAGAGACCAGCTCACGTTTAAAAACGTCGGCACCGCTAATCTCACGAGTCGTCGTCGGCTTCGGAATATAATCAGCGGCCCCCGCCTGGAGCGCACGCATACTGATATCGGCGTTCCGAATAGTCAACGTCGACGCCATGATTATTTTAACCGATGGACAAACCGCCAACAATTTCGGAATAGCCGTCAGGCCATCCATCACCGGCATTTCAACATCGAGAACAATAACGTCGATCGTATTACGCTGAAGGGAGTTGATCGCCATCTGACCATCGCCCACCGACGCCACAACCCGAATATCCGGGTCGCCTTCCAAGGCACGGGTCAGCAGCCCCCGAATCACGGCGGAATCATCGACCACCATGACCCGGTAAGGGTCCCCCGCCTCTGCCTTGACCGGGGGATTGCCCCTGCTCGTAAAATCACTCATTCGTTGCGCTCAAACCTTCACAGCAACCCGACTTGAGCGAATTTCGTCTGAATGATATCGCTGTCGAAAGGCTTCATGATATATTCGTTCGCCCCCGCGCTCAGGGCCTCTTGGATATGCGCCAAGTCATTCTCAGTCGTACAAAAGACCACCTTCGGGCCTTGCCCCCCGGTCATCTTCCTCAAACGCCGCAAAAACTCGATGCCAGTCATCACCGGCATGTTCCAGTCGAGCAGAATCGCGTCCGGCATATTCAGCGCGCACGCCTCCATCGCCTTCTTGCCATCCTCAGCTTCGGAGCAGGAAAACTGTAGTTCCTCAAGAATCTTCCGGGCGACCTTACGGACGACGCGGCTATCATCAACAACCAGGCAGGATTTCATCAGGCGAGCCTCGGCCGGGATAGGGCGGCAAGAGCGTTAGCAGCTCTATGCCACCTCCAGATTGGCGAAGTTAAGCAGACGCGACACATCCAAAACCACCATCAACTGATTATTAAGCCGGTAGATACCTGTGGACACCTCGCGCCAACGGGCGTCCAGCGTCGCGGGGTTACGCTCGAAATCGTCGGTGGACAGGCTCAAAACCTCTCCCACCGCATCGACGATCAAACTATAAAGCTCCCCCCGCAGATCCACAACGATGCTCATCTCCGGCTTGTCCTTGGGACGTCCGGACAGGCCCAGTCGCAACCGGACATCAATGGCGGTAACGATCCGGCCACGAAGATTAAGCGACCCAGCCACCTCGGGCGGCGCCAGGGGAATCCTCGTAATCCGTTGATGACCAAGCACATCCTGAACCTGAAGGACCGGAATGCCAAACAACTGGTTGGCAATCGTCATCGTCACAAAATCCATGTGACCGGAACTCGGCTCCTCGGATTTCGCCTTCTTAGCGGGCAGTTTTGCGTTGCTCATGCGGCACCTTTATGCGCGGAGAGGGTCTGCGATAACGTGTAAAGTAGCGCATCCCGATCAAACTTAGCCACGTAATCATCAAAGCCCGCCGCCCGCCCGCGGTCGAGATCGCGCGGAGAGGCATGGCTGGAGAGTGCCACCAGCGGCAGATGTTGCCAACGGCTGCCATTGCGCACCGCCGCGGCAAATTCCAACCCGGTCATCCCCGGCATCTCAATGTCGCTGACAATCACATCAAACGACTCGCCCGCCTCACAAAGATTAAGCGCCTCGAGCGCGCTTGGCACGGTCGTGACATTGTACCCCGCCACCGACAACAACGGCGTCAACAGATTGCGGAAGAAGGGACTGTCATCCACCAACAGCACCCGATGGACCTTATCTTCCTCAAACGCTTCGGTCGCCGACGAGCCAAACCAGTCTTTATACGCTTGGGTCAGATAGAAGCCGGCGTCGAGGACGTCGGTCGCCTTTCCGGCGATGATCGCGCTGCCCATGTAACCCTGGCGCTCGGCAGCCAACTGGACCTGGAGCTTTTCTTCAACGATATCAAGGATCTCATCGACAATCAGGCCCATCGACCGATCGCCGTCGGCAAACACCAGCACCGGTTGCCGCCCCTCGCTGTGACGCTCAAAACACGGGTCGATTGGCACCAACGGCATCAACCGCCCGCGATACTGAACCACCGGTTGGCCGTTGGAGAGTTCGATCGATGCCATATCGACATCTTCCAAGCGCGCAACCAACGAGAGCGGAACCGCCTTGGGTGCCCCGCCGCCGGCCATGAACAGCAGCAGCGCCATCTTGTCGTCCTGACGCGCCGCCTGAACGGCCATCGCCTCGCTACCCCGGCTCTCGCCCAGCGTAATGTTGCCGCTCCCAGAAGCAATGCCGTTGGGATCAAGGATCATGATGACACTACCATCACCCAAGATCGTATTCCCCGAGAACATTTCGATATGGCGCAGGATCGGCGCCACCGGCTTCACCACGATTTCTTCGGTATCAAACACCCGGTCGACCATGATGCCGAAGGTATAAGTTCCGACCTGCGTCACGACGATAAAGGTCTCGTCGTCGCTCGCCCCGTCGACACCTTCCAGTTTCAGCAATGTCTGGAGAGAAACCAACGGCAGCAAACGATTACGCAAGCGCAAAACCGGCGTCCCCTTCAGCCGCTCGATTGTATGCTCGCTGTCCGCTGCTGCCCGAACCAACTCGACCACACTAATTTGCGGAATGGCGAACCGCTCGCCAGCACATTCAACAATCAGCGCAGACACAATGGCCAATGTCAGCGGAATCTTGATGATAAAGGTCGATCCGCGCCCTTTTGAGGACTTAATCTCGATCGTGCCGCCAATCTTTTCAATGTTGGTCTTAACCACGTCCATTCCGACGCCACGGCCGGAAACGCTGGTGATCTTGGCCGCGGTTGAAAAGCCCGCCTTCATGATGAACTGCTGGATCTGTTGATCCGTCATCGCCGAAATTTCACTTTCGGTGGCGATGCCGTTTTGCACCACCTTCCGCTTGATCCCCTCGAGATCGATGCCCCGACCATCATCGGAAATCTCGATGATGATATGCCCGCCCTCGTGGTAAGCGTTGAGCGTGACGCGGCCGATTTCCGGCTTGCCCACCCGCAAACGATCCGCCCCGGTCTCCAAACCATGATCGGCAGAATTGCGCACCATGTGGGTGAGTGGATCTTTGATCAACTCCAACACCTGGCGATCAAGCTCGGTGTCCGCGCCCAACATTTGAAGATCGATTTTCTTGCCAAGTTCATGTGCAAGATCGCGAACCAGTCGCGGTAACTTGGCCCATGCGTTGCCAATCGGCTGCATTCGGGTCTTCATCACGCCTTCTTGCAACTCGGACGTAACGTGATTGAGCCGCTGAAGAGGCGCCGCGAACTCGCTGTCTTTCTGGCTCCGCAGAATTTGCAACAACTGATTCCGGGTCAGCACCAATTCGCTAACCATCGTCATCAGGTTTTCCAGCAGGTCGACGTTGACCCGAATCGTCTGGGCCGCCACCGCTGATTCTTTTGGCGCCGACTCCCGAGGATCCTCGCCGCTATCCCGCACCGGGGGCGGCTCGGACGGCGCGGCCTCGACCACCGCCACCTCGCGCTTGGGCGCGGCGGCCGGCTTTGCGGGCGCCACCTTCACGGGTTCCGGCTCGGGGTCCGGGTCTTGCCTCACGGCCCGGACCGGCTCAAAATCGATGTCGAGATCGGGTTGCGGGCGCATTTCCACCACCAGGGGCTTGGCGGCCGCTTTTGCCGGCTTCGTGGGCATCGGGGCCATGCCACCACCGGCGGCTGAAACCTCTTTCCCCTCCTCCACCTCATGCAGCAAAACAATCAACGCGCTATCGTCGCCGGGCGGCTCCGCCTCGGTTGCTTCCAGCACCGCCAGAATGCCCTTAATGGTATCGAGAGAGCGCAAGATCACCGACACCGCGCCGGGTGTGATGTGCAAAGTGCCATCCCGAAACTTGCCCAGCACGTTTTCAGAGGCATGAGCCACCGCTTCCAGCCGAGGCAAACCCAGAAAACCACACGTCCCCTTGATGGTATGAACCAACCGGAAAATATTGCTCAGCAACTCGGGATTATTCGGATTCTGCTCCAGGCGGACCAGCTCCACATCGAGCACAGACAGATTTTCTGCGGTCTCGGTCAGAAATTCGCTGAGCAAGTCATCCATGTCGCAGTCCCCAGAATGTTGTTACCACGATCCGCGCTACCATAAAACGGACACTAGCCAGCCTGACGCTTTCAACCCAGCCCCGCCCTGCGCACGTACCCGAGTTGCCGACGACACGAACATCGGCAACGCCCCATAATTCCAGAATATCGGCCCGCAATCAAATGCTGTTTCGGGCATTCCTACGTTTCAAGGGACGCTGGCTCGTATGCTGTTGCAATATCACTGCCGATCCCCCGAATATGATCAACTTTATAACACCGGAAATTACCGGCACGAGCACCAACCCGATGGGCGCGGCCACCCCGCAACTAAAAAAGGGTCACCAAGTCAGCCGCAGAGCCAAATGATCGCCATCCGAGGTATCCCAGTTCAGGGAGAGGCCATAATGCTCGGCGAATCGGCCCGTGATCACGGCGTGAATGGTGCGCGGCCCCGGCCCCCCGGAATCCAGCCGCCCCAAAAGCGCCTGGGGCAATTCAGGCGGCCACTTAACACCCCGCCCGGCGGCAGCAACCACCACCCGGCCGGTTTCCAGACTGCCCTCCACCAGCACCGTGACCATGCCGCCCTGGGGAATGGCCTCGCTCGCCAGCACCACCAGATTGAGCATGGTTTTGGCAAGCCCGGGCCGGGCCGCCAAACTATCCTCGGGAACGCCCGCCGGCCATTGCAACGACACCCTGCCGCCAGCCAGCCACTCGGTTGCGGCCTCCCGCAGCTCGGTGAAGCCCCGCACACCCTCGCTGGTCGCCCGGCCATAAGCCAGCCGATAGAGACGCAGCCGCTTGGCTCCGTGCTCGGCGCTATGGCAAATCAGCTCCATCGCCGGGTCGGCATTGGGAGCGGCGCCGTCTTCGCCGGTATCCGCGATCAATTCCAGGCCATTGCGGATCGCTCCGATAGGTCCGGCCAGATCATGGCAAATGCGCGAGCACGCCTGCTCCAAAACCTCAATTCCTACGCCACCGCGCAGCCCAACTCCGCTCATTCGGAAATCCTCTCATCCTCATCAGGCGCGCTCGGACCGGCGCCATCGCCAAGACAGCCCACGAACGATTTACGATCTTAATATTACCGACCGCTCCCGGGCATCGACCGCCCGGATCATTTTCGTTGCGATCCGCTCTAAAGCTCCAACGCGCCCGCCCCCCTCAGCACCGCTTCAACGTCGGCGCTGAAACCGCCGCCGGCCCCGTGGAGCACCAAGCCCGCCGATAACCGTGCAGGCGACGCAGCGCCAAGCCGGCCGGTCAACAAAACCCGCTTGGCCGCAACCCCGGCCCGGGGCCAGAGCGGAAACAGCACCACCGCACCAAACCTCTTATGTATCACCGAGATCGCTTCGTCCAGCCGATCGGCCCGATAGATCACCGTAAAATGACCACTGGGGCGTAACATTTTTGCCGCAGCGTCCACCCAATCGGCCAATTCAGCGTCGCCCTCGCCATTCGCCATGGCCCGCGAAGGATCAGGAGAGGGCGTGTGGGCCCCAGCCCGGAGATAAGGCGGGTTGGCCATCACCCGATCGAAGCTGCCCGGAGCCAGAGCGGCCGGCGGCTGCCGGAGATCGCCCGTCACCACCGATACCCACGCCCCAAGGCCGTTGTCCGCAATATTCGCCGCCGCCAACGCAGCAAGATGCGCCTGGATTTCCAACCCGACCACCGCCACTCCCGGCACCCGCGCCGCAAGGCACAATGCGCTGGCCCCCACCCCGGTCCCCAATTCCAGCACCCGCTCCCCCGGATGCGCCGAAACGGCGGCCGCCAGCAGCACCGCATCAATCGCCACCCGATAGCCCCGAACCGGCTGAGCCACCACCAACCGCCCGCCAAGCAACGGATCCCGGCTAACCCCCGCCGTCCCCCCCAGCGCAGACATGGCAGACACGGCATCGGCGGCGTCAGCCTCGAACCCTGGATCGATAGTCGGTAAAATTTCCTGCATCACATGCTGTACCGCATTGAACCACGGACGCTGTATCGAGACCCGATGTGAATCTCTCCCCGCTCCTTAACTTAAGTACGGGCCAAAGGTACGGGCAGGCATGGTGCGGGCGGGGGGACTCGAACCCCCACAGCCATAGGCCGACAGATTTTAAGTCTGGTGCGTCTACCGGTTTCGCCACGCCCGCGGGCCTGCCGACTATAGGCATTGCCATCGAAGAAACAAGCGGCTTCATTGGGAATACGAAGGTCACCTCGCTTGCGCTCCCGGGCCAAGTGGTGTTTGATCGGTAAGCAGCAGGCGAGCGCGGGGAGGCTGGTCCGGAAAATATGGCGGGGCTGCTTTTTCAAGACGCGCCCCTTAATCCGGCTGATCGCCGGGGAGTTTGTCGTAATGATCGTTAAGCTATCGCGCTCCGTTATCCAACTCAGCCCTTGGATTCAGGAGACATTTTGTCGTTTTTTATCTGAACTTCAAGCCACCCGCCAACGGTCGATTCGGAAATCTATTTGGAAAGAGAAAAAACCACAACCTCATAAAGGTGAAAAGCTAATCACGCAACTATCGAATATCGGGATTGGCGATGATTATACTGTCGGAATCGCATCAATTGATAGCCACCATCGGATCATCGCCTTAATGTTTAACAGCTTGGTGACCGAATTTAGCATCGCCAACAGTCACACAATCGATATGAAGTCGGTCTTTCACCGAATCTCCACCCTGATAACAGCAATCAGCGATTATTTTATTTCTGAAGAACGAGAGATGAGAAATCACAACTATCCACGAATACGCCTCCACAAAAAACAACACGATGAGTTCCTTGTTGATATTATGATGCTTATGGACAGCATAAAAGACGAAGACTATGGAATTGAGGAATTTTTATTCTTCGTAGGGTCGTGGTGGTCTGGCCATGTGTTAATTTCCGACAAAAATTTCGCCGAATTTCTCGGAACGCCAAACCCAGGGGCGATACCGCCAATCGAAACGCCGCCACGCCGAGCCTAGTATTAGAGCATAATGCGATTATGCGGAGCCGCATGGGGGGACTCCACCCCGAAGCTGCCCGCTCTAACGGCGACCGACCCAAATCAGCGTCAAATCATCGCGAAAAGGGCGGGCAATGCGCGAAAGAAACGGCTGAAGCAGCGCTTGAACCGGGTCCGCCGGCCGGTCATCAACAATCGCCCGCACCGTCTCCATTACGGCATCCTGGCCAAACGGCACGCCGAGAGCATCCCGACACTCGATCAGAGCATCGCTATACAGCACCAGAAAACCGCCGGGAGGCAACGTTACTTGCTGAGTATGGTATTTGGCGCGCCGGGAAATCCCCAGCAACATCCCCGCCGAATCCAACAATGTCAACGTATCGCCCTCGCACAAAATCGGGTTGGGCGCCCCCGCACCGGAGAAGGTCAAAACATCGGTGCGTTTATCAAGGATACAATAAAATGCGGTAGCAAATTGCCCGGTCGGCAGCACATCTTTAAGCGACGCATTCAGTGCGCCCAACCATTCCGCAGGGTCCAGGTCTTTTGCCGGAATTCGCTCAAACAATGTATGCAACCGAAAGGTATTGATCGCTGCGGTAATGCCGTGCCCCGCAAAATCGACAATCAAAATCCCGACTCGGTGCTCATCCAGTTCGAAGACGCTCCAAAGATCGCCGCCAAGCTCCGAAGAGGTCTCGAAATGGCTGGAAATATCGAGACCATGGGCAAGACCAATCGCGGCGACCTTACGCGGTTCTGGCAACAGAGACATTTGCATAGCATGGGCGTGCCGCAACTCCTTCTCCACCCGCTCGCGAAAGGCGGTGAGATCGTTGAACAACTTGCGCCGTTCCAATTGATGCCGAACCCGGGCCACGCACTCCCCGGGTTTGATCGGCTTGCTGATAAAATCGTTGCCGCCGGCCTTAAAGCAAGCGACCTGTTCTTCGTCACTATCGAGCGCGGTCTGAAACAGAATTGGCAGGTCAGAATGAAGAGCACTGGCACGGAGCCGCTGGCACATCTCCAGCCCATCCATGTTGGGCATATCAACATCGAGTAAAATCAGGTCGGGCCGGAACATATCGACTTTAGCAAGACCGTCGACACCATCCACCGCGAATTCCAGATTACTGATACCGCTCCGCAGCAACAGCATGGAAAGCGACTTACGATTAAACTCGTTATCGTCGACAATTAAAACGCGGCTGTCATCAAGAGAAATGGCCATATCAGCCTCTCTATCAACGCTCAAAGCGCAAAGACGTACAGCGCCCGCCATCGGTAACCACAACTTGGCCCGCCAGCGCCCGCATAAACACAAACCCACGCCCAGACCGGCTGTGGCTACCAATTTCGGCGGGCAGTTTCGCCACGTCAAACCCGATCCCCTGATCGGCAACGCTGATATCAAGGGCGCCGCCGCTCCAGCGCGCGAACACCTCGACACGCCGTTGACGCAACTCCAGATCGCCGAGGCGGCTATTCACCAATTGGCTATAGACCCGATACCCCTCGGGGTGGTCTTTCGCGCTGCTCGAAATTCCGAGGTTGCCGTGAATGACGGCGTTGGCCACCGCCTCCTGGAGACACAACTCAACGACCGATTGCTTATCGCTCGCCAGGACCCGGCGGGCCGCCAACACCCCGCCCACCAACGGCGCCAACACCAGCGAAAACGCCGTCGCGGTCGCGAGGGACAGATAAAAACCATTCGCCGGTACCGACACCGCAGCCCAATCGCCGGCCGGCAGTCCGCCTTCGCAGGCTTCCACCACCACCGCGCCGGGCTCAGACAGACTGGTGGCCAAAACCTCCCGGTCCACATCCGACACGAGCAAAACCCGCCGGCAACGCCCCTCTTCCGGCACGGCCTCGTCGGCATCGTCAAACGCGCCAAAACGCGCGGCGCACCGTCCTCCCGCTTCTGCCGGGATCAGATCGGCGACGACGCTAAATGGTATCGTGTTGATGCTCGCCTCTCTAATACTCGATGGACACGATCTCACCGATCTTCGCGAGATCGATCGAGCGCTTCACGTCGTCACGCGGCCCGCGCACGACCAGCTTGATATTCTTTTGCTCCGCTTCCTCCTGGAGGATCAAAATCATCCCCAGCCCAGCGGAATCAATGAAATCCAGCCCCGATACGTCGACCACGAACCGGCGTAAATTGGGAGCATCCAACAACGCCACAATATCCCGCAGGCGGTCATGGGCAGTGAACTCCAGCCGCCCGGTAAGACGCGCCTCTATTGCATCTGCCAGGTTGCGCGCTTGAAACTCCATCGTATCCTCACTTTCACGCCATCGCCATCGTCTAAAACGCGCCCACAGCCGGACCCCCCGACCAACGAACCCGTGTTTCCAACGAGGTCTTGCATCCCCTGTCGATGAAAACCGGGGCAAGATCGCCTGCCCCCGGTTTACCCTGTCTTTCGCCACACTAACCTATACCAGCCCGCCTCTCAAGCCCGCTGACAAAGCCCCCACCGAAACAAGAAACCCTTAACTCCCGCCGCAAGGCCACGACAGCGCCCCGGCACCTCTGATATAGTGCCAAAACGGGCGGACACGGACGCAGAGCAAGGAAGGCTGAACGATGAAGCGGCCAAAAGACCAGCGGTGGCGTCGATGATCGGGAGTGCGATGTGGACAAGAATACCCACGGCCTGGGCCAAGTTTCTGCTGATCCTGATCCCAATTCTCGCCCTGTCGACGGTGGCGTTCGCGACCGTATTCTTTTTCAATAAATCGGCAGAACTCCGCAAAGGCATCACCGACCGCATAACCGCCATGGCCGATATCAACGCCATTGCTTTGGAGCGCAGCCTTTCTTCGGGAGATCCGGCCGCGACCCAAGCGATTTTGTCGGCAATGTCGGCCAACCGGGAAATTCGCTGTATCGAGATTGCACTCGCAAGCGAGCGCCCCGGTTTTTCCTGGCCGCGTGCCGGCTGCCACCTCCCCGAAACCGCGCCCAAAGTAACCCGCGACATCACCGGGGAGCCCGGGCGGGCCATCGGCCGGATGACCCTGCGCTATACCTTCGACGCCGCCAACGCCCTGCTCCGCACCGAAATCGTCAACGCCGCCACCTTACTCCTGCTGCTTTTGGTGGTGACCGTGGTGACGGCACTGTTTGCGTTTCGCATCACCACCGGAGTCCCGCTGGAAAAGCTCATCGCCTCGATCCGGGCCGCCGAGCAAAAGGGGCGGCGCGAACTGGTGGAGTGGCAGTCCAACGATGAACTGGGCAACGTGATCGCCGCTTACAACCGGCTGCTGGTCAAACTCGCCTACGAAGAGGTGTCCTTACGCAAAAGCGGGGAGCGCCTCAGCCTCGCCATCGCCGCCACCCGCTCCTCGGTCTGGGATATGGACCTGACCAACGGCCAGGTCTGGTGGTCGTCGGAGTTTCCGGGGATTCTCGGCTATGCCCCCGATGAGCTGCCAATGACCGCAGAAACCCTCGAAAGCCTGATCCATCCCGACGACCGCGACCGGGTGCTCGCCGAATCGTTACGCCACATCGTCGGGGAAACCGAAAGCTACAGCAACGTTTATCGCCTCCGCGCCAAGGACGGGCGGATTTTGTGGGTGGAAGACCGGGCGACCGCGCTCCGGGACGCGAGCGGCGTCGCCCTGCGCCTCACCGGCGTCATCGCCGATGTCACCGAGCGCAAACAAGCGGAGCTGGACCTGGCCAGCGAACGGGCGATCCTTCAGGCCACGCTCGAAAACGTGGACCAAGGCATCGTGATGTTCGACCATGATCTTCGCTTGGTCACCTTCAACCGGCGCGCGGCCGACCTGCTCAACGTTCCGCTCAAGGTGCTGGTCAAGCGCCCGAGCTTCGACGAAATGACCCAATACCAGATCGAGCGCGGAGAATTCGGCGGCGAGGGCGGCTCCAACGAGCTGGCCATCCTCTGGCGCCGAATGCCGACCGAATACTTCACCTTCAATCACCGCCGGCCCGACGGCACGGTTATCAAAATCTGCTCCAATCCGCTGTTCATGGGCGGCTTCGTCTGCACCTACACCGATGTTACCGCCGAGACCCGCGCCACCGAGGAAACCATGGCGGCAATGCAGGCGACCGAGCGCGCCTACGCCGAACTCAAGGATACCCAGGCCAGTTTGGTTCAGGCCGAAAAAATGGCCTCGCTCGGGCTGCTGGTCGCCGGCATCGCTCACGAGATCAACACCCCGGTCGGCATCGCGTTCAGTTGCGCCAGCCTGCTGGCCACCCGCACCCGGCAATTGGTCGAGGCGCTGGAGGGCGGCAATCTCAAGAAATCCGAGCTGACCGCCTATGGTGCGGCAGCGGCCGAATCGACGCGGCTGATGTCGGGCAATTTAAGCCGGGCGGCCGAGCTTATCCGCAGCTTCAAACAGGTTGCGGTGGATCAGGCCAGCGCCGAGTTGCGCCGCTTCAACCTCAAGACCTATCTCAACGAGGTCGTAACCAGCCTTGGGCCGCGCCTTCGCAGCACACCGCACCGGGTGATCGTGACCTGCCCCGGCGATATCATCATCGATGGTTACCCCGGCGCATTTTCTCAGGTGGTGACCAATCTTGTGATCAACGCCCTCGACCACGCTTTTGAAACCAAGCCTGAAGGCACCATCACCATCACCGTCGAGTCCCCGGCCGATGGCGGCGAGATCGAGCTGAGCTTTTGCGACGACGGCAAAGGGATTCCGCCAGCGTCAAAGGAGAAGATTTTCGAGCCGTTCTTCACCACCCGGCGCGGCTCGGGAGGCAGCGGCCTTGGGCTGCACATTGTTTTCAATCTTGTCACCAAGTCGCTGGGCGGCCGAATAACCGTTGACAGCGTTGAGGGCAAAGGCACCACCTTCCATATGCGTTTCCCCCGCGTCGCCCCAAGCGGCGCAAGCACGCAAGAGCAGGCGGCATGACTCCCGATCCCTTAACGCCCGATCCCGCAACGCCCGACCCGTTGACTATCGCCGCTCCCCCTCCGGCCGGCGAAGAAATTTTGTACGCCGAGGAGACCAGCCCGGCAGCCGACGAAGAAAACGCCTGGCTGATCCTGGTGGTCGACGACGAACCCGATATTCACGCCATGACCGCGCTCATTCTCACGGGCCTGCGTTACCGCGACCGGCCGCTCAAACTCATCAGCGCCTATTCTGCGGCCGAAGCCAAACGGCACCTGGAGCGCCAGCCGCAAATCGCCGTGGCATTGGTCGACGTGGTGATGGAAGACGACCACGCCGGCCTCCACTTAATCCGCGCCATCCGTCGAGAATTGGACAACAGCGATATCCGCCTGATTTTGCGCACCGGCCAGCCTGGGCGAGCGCCACAACGCCAAGTGGTTCTGGATTATGACATTAACGACTATCGCTCCAAGGCGGAACTAACCGCCGACGATCTCATTATTTCAATTATCGCGGCGCTCCGATCTTACGAACATATTATCTCCATTGAGGTCAAAGTCACCGAACGAACGCGCGAGCTGCTGGAAAGCCGCGAACATCTGCGCGCAATCCTTGAGAGCAGCCCGGTCGGGGTCGGCGCCATGACCAACGACGGGCGCCTGACCTTCGCCAACCGGCGCTTTGCCGAGTTGTTTGGCGGCAATCAGGAAAGCCTGATCGGCGTCGCGATGCCGGAACTGCTGCTCGAAGAAAACGAACGCGGCCACTATGCCCAACGCATCGCCGAGGGGGAGGCGATGCGGGACACCGAGTTGCGCCTGCGCCGAAACGACGGCTCGGCCTTCTGGGCGCTGCTCTCGGGAGACCCGCGCGGCTTTTCCGGCGAGCAGGGGTATCTGGGCTGGATTCACGATATCTCGCGCTTGAAGCAAACCGAGGCCGACCTCAACGCCGCCAAAGACCAAGCCGAACAGGCAACGCGCGCCAAGTCGGCCTTTCTTGCCACCATGAGCCACGAAATCCGCACCCCGATGAACGGCGTGCTCGGCATGGTCGAGTTGCTGGAACGCACCCCCCTTGACCCCCAGCAATTGGAAACCGTTTCGACGATCCGCGAGTCGGCCACGGCCCTGCTGCGCATCATCGACGATATTCTCGACTTTTCAAAAATCGAGGCCGAAAAGCTGGTGCTGGAAGAAGTGCCGGTGTCAATCGGCGCCATCGTCGAGGGCGTGGCCGAAACCCTCGCCCCGAGCGCTTGGCGAAAAGAGCTGGACCTGCTGACCTTCGTGGACCCGGCCATCCCCCCCGCGCTGATCGGCGACCCCCTGCGCCTGCGCCAGATTTTGTTCAATCTTGGCGGCAACGCCATCAAATTCACCGAGCATGGCCGGGTCACGCTGCGGGTCGACTTCAAAGGGCTGGAGCTGCACGAAGACGGCGGCACCCGGGCCAGCATTTGCATGAGCGTCAGCGATACCGGCATCGGCATCCCTTCGGAAGTGCAGGGGGTTTTGTTTCAGCCCTACGCCCAAGCCGAGCACTCCACGGCGCGACGCTTCGGCGGCACCGGCCTTGGTCTCTCGATCTGCCGCCGGCTGGCCGAAATGATGGACGGCACCGTGGATGTCGAAAGCGACACCGGGCTCGGGGCGACCTTCTCGTTTCTCGCCAGCCTTAAGGTTGCGCCCATCGGTCCCGCGCGGGCCGGCAGCCCCGGCGGCGGCGATGCCCACGCGCTCGCAGGGTTGACCATCGCCGTTGCCGACGCCGATGAGGTTGCGGGCTCGTTCCTCACCCGCTATCTCGAAGCCGCCGGAGCATCGGTGATCACGAGCGCTAGCGGCCATGCCCTGCTCAACAGCGCCCACGCCACCCTGGCCTCGGGCAAACCGTTTGACGTGGCGGTGCTGGACGGCCGGCTTTACCAAACTTGGCTGGTCGCGGTGCGCGAGGCGCTCAGCCTTGGCCCGAGCGGAATTCCGATCCCAACGGTGTTGATCGCCCAGCGGTCGGGCGAAGGCAAAACCCGCCGCACCCGCGCCACCGACGCCGCGCTAACCGTGAACAAGCCGGTGCGGCGGGCGGCGTTGATCCGTGCGGTGGCCACCGCAGCCGGGCGCATCACCACCGATGCCGACCGTGTTGGCGACCGCCCGAAGCCTCATCACGATGCCGACCTCCCCAACCGCCGGACCTCAGACCTGCCAGCACAACGGCGCAATGGCCCCTTAACGGCAAAAACGCCGGGTGCCGGAACGGCAGGAACGCCGGGTGCCGGAACGGCAAAAACACCGGATGCCGGCGATGGCCCGCTGATCCTGATCGCCGAAGACAACGCCATCAACCGGCGCGTGATCTCGATGCAGCTCGCAACCATGGGCCTGACCATCGACATGGTGAACGACGGCAAGCAAGCGCTGGATGCCTTGGCGCTAAAAGACTATGCCCTGCTCCTCACCGACTGCCATATGCCGGAAATGGATGGCTTCGAGCTGACCCGACATGTCCGCGACCGGGAAAAGAACACCGGCAAACACATGCCGATCATCGCCATCACCGCCAACGCCTTTGAAGGTGAGTCCGAGCGCTTTCACGCCGCCGGCATGGACGACTACCTCTGTAAGCCGGTGCAACTCACCAAGCTCCAGGAAACCATCGAGCGTTGGCTGGCCAGCGCCAAACCCGCCTCGCCAGCGCTCCCCGCACCACCGCCACCGCCACCGCCCGCCCCGGCAAAATCGGCGCCGCCCATTGATGCCGCGCCCATGGCCGCCCTTTGCGGCGACGATCCGGCGCTGATCCGCGAAATGTTTGGAGATTTCGTCACCGTCAGCCGGCACATCTGCACAGAGCTTGCCACTGCGATCCAACGGCATCAGCCGGCGGCCGTGCGCCACTGCGCCCATAACCTCAAAGGCTCATCGCGCACCGCAGGCGCCCGTGACCTTGCTGCCGCCGCCCGTGAGCTTGAGGTCGCTGCTGAAACGGCATCCTGGCCCGAAGTGACCCGCCTCGCCGAGGCCGTTCAGGCCGAAATGAGCAGAGCCGCCCTTCATATCGAGCAACTTTAGGAAGCCTGCCTCCAATGTCCGCCCTCCTCTCCGTCCGCGACCTTGCCGTCAGCTTCCGGGTGTCCGGTGTTGAAGTTCCTGCGGTGCGCGGGGTGTCGTTCGATGTCCAGCCGGGTGAAACTTTGGCGCTGGTCGGCGAGTCCGGCTCGGGCAAATCGGTGAGCGCGCTCTCGATTTTGCAACTTTTGCCCTATCCCCAAGCCCGCCATCCGAGCGGGAGCATCCGGTTTCAAGACACCGAACTGGTGGGCGCGCCCGAGCCGGTGTTGCGGGCGGTGCGCGGCAACCGCATCGCCATGGTGTTTCAAGAGCCGATGACCTCGCTCAACCCACTCCACTCCATTGAGCGCCAGATTACCGAAACTCTGTTTGTTCACAAGGGGCTGGGGCGGGCCGAAGCGCGCGCGCGCACGTTGGATCTCTTGACCCTGGTGGGGCTCGCCAACGCCGGGCAACGCCTTGGCGCCTTTCCCCACGAGCTTTCCGGCGGCCAGCGCCAGCGGGTGATGATCGCGATGGCCCTGGCCAACGAGCCCGATCTGCTAATCGCCGACGAGCCGACCACCGCCCTCGATGTGACGATCCAGGCTCAAATCCTGGCGCTGCTGAAAGATTTGCAAAAGCGCTTCGGCATGGCGCTGCTGCTGATCACCCACGACCTTGGCATCGTCCGCAAAATGGCCGACCGGGTGTGCGTTATGTCGGAAGGGCTGGTGGTTGAAGCGGGCGAAGTCGCCGAGGTTTTCGCCGCCCCCGCTCACCCTTATACCCGCCGCCTGCTGGAGGCCGAGCCGAAAGGCGCGCCGCCAAACCCACCCCAGGATGCGCCGGAAGTGCTGGCCGGGGATGACATCAAGGTTCATTTTCCGATCCGCAAGGGCTTGCTCCGCCGTACTGTCGATCACATCAAGGCCGTGGACGGGATCAGCGTACGGGTCCGCGCCGGTCATACTGTGGGCGTGGTCGGCGAATCAGGCTCGGGCAAAACCACCCTTGGCCTCGCCCTGCTCCGCCTCACCGAGAGCCAAGGCGCCATCCGCTTCGACGGCCAAAACATCCAAGGATGGAGCAGAGCCGCCATGCGGCCGTTACGGCGCCAAATTCAGGTGGTCTTCCAAGACCCGTTCGGCAGCCTCAGCCCCCGCCTTTCCATCGGCGACATAATCGCAGAAGGGCTGAAGATTCACCAACTCGGCACCCAGTGCGAGCGCGAGGCGATGATCGCCAACGCGCTGGAAGAGGTGGGGCTGGACCCGGCCACCCGGCACCGCTACCCGCATGAGTTTTCCGGCGGCCAGCGCCAACGGGTCGCCATCGCCCGCGCCATGGTTTTAAAGCCGCGTTTCGTCGTGCTCGACGAGCCGACCTCAGCCCTCGATATGTCGGTTCAAGCCCAAATCGTCGATCTGCTGCGAGACCTTCAGGCCAAGCACGGCCTTGCCTATCTCTTCATCAGCCACGATCTCAAGGTGGTGCGCGCGCTTTCCAACGAGGTGATCGTGATGAAAGACGGCAAGGTGGTTGAGCAGGGGCCAACCGAATCGATCTTCGCCGCCCCGCGTGAGGCCTACACTCGCGCGTTGCTCACTGCTGCCCTGAACCTGGAAGCCGTGGCGGGAGATGCTGTGCGCAGCTAAAGCAGGTCGCGAAGGGGGGACACCCCGTCATGCGCAGTGATTATCTCTCCCGATTTGCCCGGAACGGGTGTAAAAGGCATTTGCAATTCTGCCACGCGGGTTATTGTGATGGTTCGGCTTGACTTGACGCGCCGGGTGGCCAAAGTCTGGCTCTGAAAACTCGGCAGTCACACGCCGAAGGCCGCGAAAGGCCAAGAAACAGGGCACTGCTATGACCGCGCAACAAAACGGCGAACACGACTCGGTGCCAGCCAGACGAGTGAGCACTCGCGGAGTTCTGACCAGCATTATCGGGCTGGCGATGATCGGCGGCGTCGTGCTGTTCGGGCCAAAAACCAGCGGCGTGGGTGGCGCCCCGCCCCAAGGCGCGATGCCGCCGCCCACCGTGACCGTGGCCCACCCGCTGGAACGCGACGTGATCGAGTGGGCCGAGTACACCGGCCAATTCGCGGCGGTGGAATATGTCGAGCTGCGGGCGCGGGTCAGCGGCTACCTGACCGAGATTCATTTCAAGGATGGCCAGCAGGTCGCCAAGGGAGACCTGCTGTTCGTCATCGATCCCCGCCCCTTTGAGGCCGATCTCGCCCAGGCGATGGCCAACCTCGAGCGCGACAAAGCGTTGCTGCTTCGGGCCAATCAAGACCTCAAGCGCTATGCCGAGCTGGCCAAAAAAGACTTTGCCACCCGCCAGCAATACGACAATGCGCGCGCCGTGGCCGATGGCGCCGCCGCAACCGTCAAGGCCGATCAGGCAATGGTTGCCCAGGCCCAACTCAACCTGGACTTCACCCACATTACCGCGCCGGTCGGGGGGCGCATCGGTGGCCACCAAGTTAGCGTGGGAAATCTGGTGATCGGCAGTTCTGCCCCCACCACCACCCTTTTGACCACTATCGTTTCCCTCGACCCGATTCACTTTGTTTTCGATATCAGCGAGGCCGACCAACTGGTTTACCAACGTCGGGTGGCGGCAGGTCAGGTGCGGTCGGCCCGAGACAGCGCGGTGCCGATCGAGGCGCGGCTGGTCGATGAGAAAAACTGGAGCCACAACGGCCAAATCGATTTCGTCGATAACCAGATCAACCCCGGCGCCGGCACGTTGCGCCTGCGCGCCGTGTTTCCCAATCCCAGCCAATTGCTGATCCCCGGCCAGTTCGCACAAGCGCGGGCGCCGATCTCGGAGCCCCATATGGCGTTGCTGGTGCCCGACAGCGCCATTGTCACCGACCAGTCGCGCAAGCTGCTGATGATCGTGACCGAGAGCGGTGCGGTGGAGCCCCGACAAGTGACGCTCGGCCCAACCACCGATGGCCTGCGCATTATCCGCAACGGTGTTACCGCCAACGACAAAATCATCATCGACGGCCTGATGCGCGTTCGGCCGGGAGCAAAGGTGACACCGCAGCAGGGCGCCATCACCGCCCTTCCCGGCACCGACTGATCGGGCCGCCATCATGAAAATCTGTCATTTCTTCATCGACCGCCCGATCTTCGCCGCCGTGCTGTCGATCTTGATCACCCTCTTGGGCGGGGTCGCCTTTTTGGCGCTGCCGATCGCCCAATATCCTGAAATCGCCCCCCCCACCATTGTGGTCAGCGCCAGTTACCCCGGCGCTGCCGCAGCCGTGGTCAGCGACACCGTGGCGACGCCGCTCGAAGAGCAGATCAACGGCGTCGAAAACATGCTCTACATGACCTCGCAGGCCACCGGCGATGGCAGCGTCTCGGTCACCATCACCTTCGCTCTGGGCACCAATCTCGATACCGCCCAAGTGTTGGTGCAAAACCGGGTGGCCATCGCCCTGCCCCGCCTCCCAAGCGAGGTGCAACATATCGGCGTTACGGTGAAGAAAAATTCGCCCGATATGCTGATGGTCGTCCACATGAGTTCGCCCGACAGTTCGCGCGATATTCTTTATATTTCAAATTACGCGACGCTTCAGGTCAAGGATGTTTTGGCGCGCATTAAAGGCGTCGGCGATATCAAGGTGTTTGGGGCCCGCGATTATGCCATGCGGGTCTGGCTCGATCCCGAGCGGACGGCGGCGCGCGGCCTTACCGCAACCGAAGTGATCGCGGCGCTTCAGGCTCAAAACGTTCAGGTGGCGGCGGGCGTGCTCAACCAGCCGCCCGTGCCGAAGCAGGGGCCGTTTCAGCTCAACATCGAGACCCTCGGCCGCCTCCAGGACCCGGCCCAGTTTGAAGCCATCGTGGTGCGCACTGACAGCGACGGCCGGATTACCCGCCTGCGCGATATCGGCCGGGTGGAACTGGCCGCCCAGGATTACACTGCAAACGGTTATCTCGATGGCCGACCCGCCGTGCCGATCGTGATGTTCCAATTGCCGGGCACCAACGCTCTCGCCACCGCCGAGCGGATTCGGGCGACCATGGAGGGTTTGTCCAAAAGTTTCCCGCCCGGCATCCAGTATAATATTCACTATGACCCGACCATTTTTATCGCGCAATCGGTGGAGGAGGTGATCAAAACCATCTTCATCGCGGTGGCGCTGGTGGTGGTGGTGGTTATTGTCTTTCTCCAGACGTGGCGCGCCTCGATCATCCCCATCGTGGCCATTCCGGTATCGCTGATTGGCACATTTGGGGTGCTCGCGGCCTGTGGCTATTCGCTCAACAACCTATCGTTATTTGGGCTGGTGCTGGCGGTGGGCATCGTGGTCGACGACGCCATCGTGGTGGTGGAAAACGTCGAGCGCATGATGCGCCAGGGGATCAACCCGCGCGATGCCGCCCATGAAACCATGGACGAGGTGGGCGGCGCGCTGATCGCCATCGCGCTGGTGCTGTCGGCGGTGTTCATCCCCGCAGCGTTCATTCCCGGCATCACGGGCCAGTTTTTCCGACAGTTCGCGGTAACGATCGCCGCCGCCACGATAATTTCGTGCTTCATCTCGCTGACCCTCAGTCCGGCCCTCTGCGCCATCCTGTTGAAACCCCACCCGGAGCACGAGCACAAGCCACTGCTGCTCCGGCCGGTCGCCTGGTTCTTCCGGGTCTTCAACCAAATCTTCGAGCGGCTGGCCGAAAGTTATGCCGGTCTTACGGGACGGCTGGTGCGGATATCAGCCATGGTCGTGCTGGTCTATTGCGCCCTGATCGGCTTTGCCAGCTACCAGTTCAACCGCGCGCCGACCGGCTTCATTCCGCAGCTCGACCAGGGGTATCTGATCACGGTGCTGCAACTGCCGCCGGGCTCATCGCTGGCGCGCACCGACGAGGTGCTGCGCAAAGTCACCAAAATCATCCAGGATACGCCGGGCGTTGCCCATGCCGTGGGCTTTGCCGGGTTTGACGGCGCCACCTTCACCAACGCCGCCAATGCCGGCGCCCTTTTCACGCCGCTCAAGCCCTTTGCCGAACGCGCCGAGCAGGGGCTTTCGGCCAACGTCATTCTGGCCAACCTGCGCCAGCGCCTCAGCGGCGTTCAAGAGGCGTTTGTGATCGCGCTGCCACCGCCACCGGTCCGCGGCATCGGCACTTCGGGCGGCTTCAAGGTCATGCTGCAAGATAAACGCGGCCGTGGCCCGGTGGCCCTCGAAGCCGCAGCCCAAGAGATCGTCGCCGCAGCAAACCAAACGCCGGGATTGGTCGGAGTATTTTCGCTCTTCAACACCCGGACCCCCAAGGTTTATGCCGATATCGACCGCGTAAAAGCCCAAATGCTGGGTGTCCCGGCCGATCGGGTGTTCAAAACACTGGAAGTTTATGTCGGCTCCACCTTCGTCAACGAATTCAATTACCTCGGCCATACCTATCGGGTGATCGCCCAGGCCGATGCCCCCTACCGCCAAACCGTGCGCGATATCGGCAACCTCAAAACCCGCAACGACCGCGGGGCCATGGTCCCAATCAGCTCGGTCACGACCTTCCGCGATGTGGCGGGGCCTTACCGGGTGCCGCGCTACAATCTCTACCCCGCGGCCGAGATTCAGGGCGGCACCCTGCCCGGCTTTTCCTCCAGCTACGGCCTTGAAGCCATGGAAAAGTTGATCAGCCAACGCCTGCCCGACGGGTTTGCCTATGAGTGGACCGAGTTGGCATTCCAGGAAAAAGCCGCTGGCAACACCGGGATGATGGTCTTCGCCGCCTCGGTGGTCTTCGTGTTTCTGCTGCTGGCCGCGCAATATGAAAGCTGGAGCCTGCCGCTCTCGGTGATCCTGATCGTGCCGATGTGCCTGCTGGCCGCCGTCAGCGGCCTGCTGGCACGCGGCATGGATGTCAATATTCTGGCCGAAGTCGGGTTTGTGGTGCTGGTTGGGCTTGCCGCCAAAAACGCTATTCTCATCGTTGAGTTCGCCCGCCAGGGTGAGGAGTTGGGCAAAAACCGATTCGATGCCGCTATCCATGCCGCCCGCACCCGGCTTCGGCCGATTCTCATGACCTCGCTCGCTTTTGTGTTTGGCGTTCTGCCCTTGGTACTGGCCGTGGGGGCCGGCGCGGAAATGCGCCAGTCCCTTGGCACCACAGTGTTTTTCGGAATGCTTGGCGTTACCGGTTTCGGCCTGCTATTTACCCCGGTGTTTTACGTTGTGGTCCGGGCTTTGTTTGGCCAACCGCGTCGGTAACATCGTCCGCCGTCCTGTCAGGGGAGTGTCAGCCAATGAAAAAAATCGCCCTTGCCGCAGCAATGGCCCTGCTGGTCGCCGGATGTTACACCGCTGGCCCCGACGACGGGCTTGGCGTGCGCAAGCTCGCCTGGTTCAGCTACCTCAACGCCGATGATATCAAACCCACCTGCGGCCCCGGTTCCCCCGAGCGTCTGCGGTTGGTGTTCAACGCCGATTACGCCGAGCATGTCCGCACCTACGACCTCACGGTTGACGCCAAAGCCGGCGGTGGCGATCTGGCAATTCGGGTGATGCCGGCGGGCAGCATCGTCGATGTGAGTCGGGAGGGCCTGCTTGACCCCTGGCGGGGAACGCGCGCCGACGTTCGGCTGACCCCCGCACAAAGCACCGAATTACAGGGGGCGATCGCCTCCGCTGGCGCTTTCGGCCCGCCCCCGGTCGGCTTGTCGCTGCCGTCATCCAGTTTTTATTGGCTGGTCACCGGCTGCCATCAGGGCCACGCCTTCATCAACGCCTACCCGCTCACCGGCAACAACGACGCCGCGCTGGCCTTCGTTCCAGCGTTGATGGCGCTCGATAAATCCAACGCGGCCGTCCCCGATATCGCGGCCCATAACCGCCGCCTGTCACGACTCCCGCCGCGCGGCTCTCAGGATATCGCGCTGGCCTTCACCATCCGCATCGGGGAAACCGGGCTCAGCGGCACACTGCCACCCTGATCCGGTCCGCTCCGCCCCGCTTTCACCCCGGATCTGAAAGCGGCTCGACGGTCTTCTTTGCGGCCGTCGAGAGCTGGGTCATGTATATTTTTGTCAAGGCCCGCAGAATCGGCGGCATCGACGCAATCACCTTATCAAATTGGTCTTTGCGGATCACCTCGCATACCGTGCGATCGAGGGCGACGGCGGAGGCCAAACGCGGGGCCGATTGGAGCAGCGCAAGCTCACCGAAAATTCGACCCGGCCCCAATTGCGCCAATTCCTCTTCGTGGGTCCCGACCGTGCGCCGGATGGCCACCCGCCCGGTCTGCACCAGATAAGCCGAGACCCCCGGATCGCCCTGACTGAAAAAGCGGTAACCTTCGCAATAAACCCGACGATCCAAAATCTTCTCGTTGTTGCGCATCGAGCGGATTTCAGAGCTGCCAAATGTCCGCTCATCCTGGGGCAAGCCGTAGACCCGCCGGATCGCCGCAACCAAACTCTCCAAAAGATAGCTCGCCAAGGGCTGGCATTGCCGAATGAGTTGCTCAAACATCGCCCGGCTGAGTTCGATGCAACTCACATCGGTGCGCGCAAACACACTGGCGCTGCGCAACCCGTGGTCGATCAACGCCATCTCGCCAACAATTGCGCCCCGGCCGATTATCGCCAACGAACGCACCCCCTCGGGCGTCGTCTGGACAACTTCAAGTTTGCCATTTTCCACCAGCCAAGCCTGATCGCCAAGATCGCCCTGGCGAATCAGCTCATACCCCTCGGGAAACTCCAAAAGACGCATTTCTCTGGCCGCTTTCGTCATATCCTCATCCCGGCAGGTTCCCGCCCCGGTTGGTATCAGGAGGCAATGCCACCTGCGCCAACGAAGCGTGCGTTATCGTGGGCTGCGCCTCAACAAAAAATTTGCCTCGGCTAGGTATCAACGGGGATAGCCTTTTATTTGGCATCGGCTACACTAGAGTGCGACAGGCTTCCGACTTCGCGGTTGCCGGTTGATCCGGGAGACTTACGGTGCCAAATAATTCCCGTCCCAGCCCGCTTCGCGCCGCAACACAAGCGCGCGCCGCGATCCTGGCTTCCATCGAAACCGGCGCCCACATGCTGTCGGCGGCGCTTCGCCAACTGGACTCCGCCGATTCAAAAATCCTGCATCTTGCTCCCAATGTAAGCGATCGCCTGCGGACCGACCATGACGAGATCGCTATTTTTATCGCCGAATTGATCGACAAGCACCTGCCCACCGAGCGGCGCGGCACCCCCAGAAATGGCGTCCGCCCCCTCCCCGCCCGAGTCGCCTCTGCCCGCACCATAGAGGCGCTGGCCGACCGCTAAAAGTTTTTCGTCTGCATGACCCTGCCCGAGCGCTTCAACATTGCCCGCTATTGCCTGACCGAGCCGGCACGCCGCCACCCCGACAAAACCGCGCTGATCATCATCGGCGATGGCGGGCGGGAGCGGCGGTGGAGTTATGGCGCATTGGATCTCGCAGTCCGCCGTCTGGCTGGTGCCCTCTGCCGGGCGGGAGCGCTGCCGGGCGAGCGGTTAATGATCCGGATGGACAACGACGTCTCCTATCTCATCACCTTTTTCGCCGGGCTTGCGGCCGGGCTGGTGTCGTTTCCCTCCTCGGCCGCGTTGACCGGAGAGGAAGCCGAATTTTTGTTGGCCGACTCAGGGGCACGCTGGCTCGCACTGTCCCGCGACCTTGCCCTCGGCCACGCTCCGCCAACCGGTGTCCGGGTCCTGTCGGAAGACGAAATTACCTGGTTGGCCGCAAGCGGACCGGCCCTTGCCCCCGCCGACACCGCCGACGACGACCCGGCATTTTTGATTTATACTTCCGGCACCACGGGTCAACCAAAGGGCGTGCTCCACGGCCATCGCACCGCTTGGGGGCGGCGCCCGATGACAGCGGGCTGGCACGGAATTGGCGCAGACGATATCGTGCTCCACGCTGGCGCCTTCAACTGGACCTACACAATCGGCGTGGGCGTGCTCGACCCCTGGGCGTGCGGCTCGACCACCGTGCTTTATAACGGTGCCCCCAACCCGGCACTGTGGCCGGAGTTGATCGCGCGACACAATGTCACCATTTTTGCAACCGTGCCGAGCCTTTATCGGCGCATTCTCAAATACGGCGACCCAAGCCCGGCCAAGCTTGCCAGCCTGCGCTATGGCCTGACCGCCGGGGAAGCCCTGCCGCCGGCCCTATTGGCCGAATGGCAAGACCGAACCGGCAAAGACCTCTTTGAAGCTCTCGGCATGAGCGAAATTTCCACCTATATTTCGACCGGTCCAGGCATCACCCTTCGCCCCGGCAGCCCAGGCAAGCCCCAACCCGGCCGAAAAATCGCCATCCTCGATCCCCAGACCGGCGAGGTGCTGGCGGCGGGCCAAACCGGCTTGCTCGGCGTCCATCGCAGCGACCCTGGCTTGATGCTCGGCTACTGGCGGCGGCCCGAGGAAGAAGCGCTGGTTTATCGCGGCGAGTGGTTCACCGGAGGCGATCTTGCCCATTTCGACGCCGACGGCTATTTATGGTTTCATGGCCGCAACGACGATATCCTCAACCCCCAAGGCTATCGTCTCTCGCCGCTGGAAATAGAGCAAGTACTCGAGCATCATCCCGGCATCAACGAAGTTGCGGTGGGAGAATTCGCGATCTCCAACGACACCACCCTGCTCGTGGCCTTCGTCGTGCGCCATGATTCCACCATTGGCGAGCCGGAAATACGAAGCTGGGCGGCGGCTCATCTGGCTGGCTATAAATGCCCGCACAAAATCATTTTTCTCGATAAGCTTCCGCGCACCGCCAACGGAAAACTCTTGCGCCGGGAGTTGCCCCGCGCCGCACAACCTTAGGCAAAATCAGCGAGCGTCGGCGTCGCCCGGCAAAAACCGTGCCCTCACCGCAACCCATAATTGCTTCGCCACCGTGACCACCTCGGCCACCCGCTGCCGCGCCTCTTCCACCGCCCCGGTTCGGCACGCGCTGCTAATCGCCTCACCAAGGGTCGGAAGCGGGGAGCTTCCAAAGTAACCCGACGTGGTAACCAAGTCATGAGCATC
This sequence comes from uncultured Rhodospirillales bacterium, assembly GCA_903931735.1. Lineage (GTDB taxonomy): Bacteria > Pseudomonadota > Alphaproteobacteria > Azospirillales > Azospirillaceae > BOG-933. The sequence continues at coordinate 17,694 of CAIZDL010000146.1, read as the reverse complement.
GCGCGACAATGCGCTGAGGTTGCCATCGGCGGCAGCAGCGCGCATTCGGTCGATCCGCCGTGTCGAATCCCCGATGAAATCCCGAATCATCTCCCGAAATTTCTCATCCGACAGGGCAGATTTCATCCCCCATAAAATGCAGCCGTCAAATTGATCTGTCGAAGCGGAGGGCGAGACAAGAGGTGAGACAGAGGGGCCTTTAGCCCAAGTCGCAACCTTGGTCAAAAACAAAGGCGGATCGATTGGCTTTGCGATGTAATCATCCATTCCCGCCGCCGCATATTCACCCTCGATGCCGGTGAAAGCGTTTGCGGTCATGGCAACAATCGGAATGCGTCCTCTGAACCCGGCAAGAGCCCGGATTCGCCGGGTCGCCTCCAGGCCATCCATGTCGGGCATTTGAACATCCATCAAGATCAAATCATACTCAGCGGATGTCGCCCACTCGACCGCTTCTTTACCATTGCTTGCAATTGTTACTTCATAACCCTGCTTGGTTAGCATAAGTTCTGCTACCCGCTGGTTGATGATGTTGTCCTCGGCTAGCAAAATACGCTTGCCGGCACCTTCCAATGCCATCTGGCTTGGGGCAACGGACGATGAAGACCGGGCGGTGACTTTCGACTCTGCCCCCAAGCTCGGTCCGAGATCCAATACCCTGGACAGCGCCTCATACAACGCAAGGCCCGAGGCCGGCTTGACGACTACGCCATCATACCCCGGCGCCATCCGCACGGGATCGCGCAGTGCGCCCAACGGCAGCACAAGCAACACCTTCGCATTGGCGGTCGAAGCCAGGAACCGTAACCGCGTTACCAGCAGCGAGCGCGCGATCTCGGGCACGGCCTGATCGATCAGCACCATGTCGAACGCCATTTCAGCCAGCACCGCCCGCTCTAAATCAAACACCGCCTCCTCTAAATCAGAGACAGGATGCGCCTCGACCAAGACATGAACACCAAGCTCGCCAAGTTGACGGGCTAAAATCTTGCGGCCGAACGGAAAGCCATCGATCACCAAAGCGCGCTTGCCGGCGAGCAGCGCCGTAACCGGGATGGCCGGCGCTGCATCATCCGCCGCGCGGAGCGGCACCTTGAACCAAAAGGTGCTGCCCTGTCCCGGAACCCCGATGGCGCCAATCTGCCCGCCCATCAATTCGATGAGTTGCCGACAGATGGCCAAGCCCAGACCCGTGCCGCCAAAGCGGCGATTGATCGAGCTGTCGGCCTGGGTGAACTTTTGAAAAAGGTGTTTGGCAATCCCCTCGGTCATGCCGATGCCGGTATCGATGACCCGGCAGCCGATAACCACCACGCCATCGGCCCCCGGTTCGGCCTCCACCTCAATCGCGACACCGCCCCTGCTGGTGAATTTAACCGCGTTCTCGATCAAATTGAGGAAAACCTGCCGCAGCCGGGTCGGGTCACCGAGAAAAGAGCGGTGCAACTTCGGTGCGACGTAGGGCACAATTTCAATGCCCTTTTCGAGGCATTTCGAGGCCATCAACTGAACCACCGATTCCAGCACCCGATCGACCCGGAACGGAATGGCTTCAAGGTTGACCTGCCCCGCCTCCAGTTTCGAAATATCCAGAATATCGTTGAGAACCGTTCGCAACACTGCGGCAGACTCACGAATCGCCTCGGCACATTCCCGCCGCTCCGGGTCGAGATCAGTTGCCAGCATCAGCGCATTCATGCCAATAATGCCATTGATCGGGGTACGGATTTCGTGGCTCATGTGAGCAAGAAAGTCTGATTTGGCGCGGTTGGCCTTTTCAGCCAGCTCCTTTGCTTGGGTCAACTCTAGCTGTGTTGTCCGCAGGGCCGCATTTGCCGCCTCCAGTTCCCGGTTGGCACGATGCAATTCTTCGACCAAGCCGGCCCGGGCTTCAGCCACCTCCATATCCCGCCGGGTCTGGGCCAGTTCCAGCTCTTTGCTGAGAAACTCATCCATGATGCGCCGGTTTTCATCGTGGAGCGATTTGCGCCGGAGCAAGGCCCGGATGCGCGCCCGGATGATTTCAATATCGCCCGATTTTCCAACGAAATCATCCGCGCCGGCTTCAAGGCCACGCATCATGTCTTCTTTGGTTTCCCGGCTGGTGAGCATAACAATTTGGAATAAGCGGTCGCGTTTGCGCCGGATGGCATCGAGCTTGAAACAAAGTTCGGTTCCGCTCATGTCGGGCATGATCAGATCGACCACCAAACAATCGAAGAAATCTTCCTCAACCCGCTTCAGAACTTCGGCGCTGTTGTCGACGGCGGTAACGTCATAACCATCCTGTTCCAGGTTCTCGCGCAAATATTGCAAGTAGGTTGGGCTGTCATCAACGATCAACAATCGCGAACGATTTGGGGATGGCTCCAACCCGGCGAGGCTGCCCCGGTTGGGGGACTTGCGCAGCAACGCCGTGATCCGCATCAGCAAAACATCGGTGTCGGCGGATTTCGACACATAGGCATCGGCGCCGCTTTCCAGCCCCATCCGCTCGGTCTCGGCGCCCACGGCGTCGGTCAACATCAGCAACGGAATCTCACGGGTCCGCAGCGTCATCCTGATTTGACGGGCGAACTCGTCGCCATTCATGCGCGGCAAACGGTAATCGACGATGATCAGGTCGGGCAACCAATCCCGTATCCGGTCGAGGGCATCTTCGGCCGAATAGCAGCAATCGGCGGCCCACCCCTGCTCCTCCAGCAAAAACTGCAATTGCAACGCCTGGGTTCGCGAGTCCTCGACGATCATCAAACGGGGGGGAGGTGCCATCATATCGCCCTCGCCGGAAGATCAACCAATTGGAGCAGCCGGGCGCCGATGGCATCGAGCGGCAACTCAGCCATCACCGCCCCGGAATGAACGGCGACCGCTGGCATACCATACACCACCGCCGTCGAGGCATCCTCGGCAATGGTGAAAGCGCCAGCCTGACGCATCGCCAGCAACCCCGCCGCCCCGTCATCGCCCATGCCGGTCAGCAAAACCCCGATCGCACGCGGGCCATAACTCGCGGCCATGCTGGAAAACAACACCGTTCCCGATGGCCGCTGAGTGCTGACCTGAGCATCCCTGCCAAGATGAAACCGGCCCGCGCCAACCCGAAGATGGTGATGAGCCGGCGCCACATAAACATGGCCGGGGAGAGGACTCTCGCCATCCTCGGCCAAGCTCACGGGCAAACGGAGCAGGCCGCCCAACCACAAGGCGAATCCACCGACGAAATCATCGCCGATATGTTGCACAACGCAAATCGGCAGCGGAAACCCCGCCGGCAGCGCGCCAAGAACCTTAACCAGTGCGTTCGGTCCGCCGGTGGATGCGACCAGACCCAACATCTGGAACGCCGCCCCCGCCCCCCGGCCCGGCACCGGCCCCAACCCGGCTCCAGACGACCCAAGCGGAGCCGAAACCGCCTTCGCCATAGCCGGAGTATGAAAGCGCTGACGAACGACCCGAACCTCGCTCATAATGTAAAGCTGGGTACAAATATGGTTGGCGATCCGCTCATAATCTTCATGAGTGGTGCCGACCGGCTTTTCGACCACACTAAGAGCACCCGCGCGCAGCGCGTTCATCGAGATATTGAGCTGCTCATCCTCAACCGCCGAAGAAATTACCACAATCGGTGTCGGATGGTCGGTCATGATACGCCGGGTAGCCTCCAAGCCGTTCATGCCCGGCAAGCGAATGTCCATCGAGATGACATCCGGCGCCACCCGTTCGAGCATGGCCAGCGCCTGTTCTGCGCTGGTTGCGCTGCCGGCCACGGCAAGACGCGGATGGCGCTCGATGATGTATTCAAGCGCGGTTCGGACCACGAGCGAATCTTCAACGATCAGAACCCGGATTTTCTTTTTACCTGATCTCATAAAAGCTGCTCGATTGCGTCCAAAAGATCGTGCTGATCAAATCGCTGCTTGATGATATAGGCATCGGCGCCAAGGTCGAGCCCGCGCTGCACATCCTCGGGGTTACTGTGCGACGTTACCAGGATAACCGGGATCTTTTGGAGCGCGCTGTCCCGTTTGATGGTGTCCAGCAACACGAGGCCATTCATTCGGGGCATTTCAACGTCGCTGATCACCAGATCCACCGGGTTTTGGCGCAACTCCGCCAGCGCGTCCACACCATCCACGGCAAGCCGAACCCGAAACCCTTGGGCCTCGAGGATGCTTTTCTCCAGCGTCCGGGTGGTCACCGAATCATCGACCACCAAAATAGTGCGCGCGGCGGGCGGCGGGATGTTCCGGGCCGATGCCCCCGCCGGGCCGTCCAAAGCGCTGAAGGCCGGCGCATCGAACAGCACCGCCGGATCGAGCACGAAAGCGACCTCGCCGCCATCGAGCAAAATAGTGCCCATCACCGAGCGGTCGGCGCCCTTCATCGGGTCGCTGATCAGGCAATCGCGGACCTGAAGCAAGGCATCGACGATCAGCGCGAGGCGCCGCCCGGCAAGGCGCAGCACCATAACCGGCTGGGCGGTGCCGGGGGCTGGCTCGGGGGCAACGCCAACGCCAAGCACCCGGTGAAGCTGCGCCAACGGCACCACTTTGGCATCGAGGATGATCACCGGCCGCCCCTCAGCCGTCGTTACATGCTCCGCCCGGACATGGTGCAACCGCTCCACGGTGAAGCTGGGAACGCCATACGTTTGGCCGCAGCAAGTCACCAGCAACAAATGCTGACGAGAAACGGTCAACGGTGTGATGACTTCAACCACCGTGCCGGCCCCGGCCGCCGGACGAATATCGATAACACCGCGCAACCGGCTGACCGCCGCGTGTAAAACCGAAAGACCGACCCCCCGGCCAGACAGAGTATCCACCTCTTCGGCCGTGGAAAAACCAGGACGCAGCAGCAAGCGCGACAAAATTTCAGGCGCCGCCGCCGCTGCTTCCGGCGCGGTCATCAGCCCGGACAAGACCGCCACCTCGGCAATCCGGCGGTAATCCAGGCCACGGCCATCATCGGCAACCGTCACCGTCAGCCGTCCCCCGGCGGCGGAAAGATCAAGACTGATCCGGGCTTCGGCGGGCTTGCCGGCGGCAATCCGCTCAGCGGGCCGCTCAATGCCATGGCTGACCGCATTGCGCAACATGTGCATCACCGGGTCCTTCAATTGCTGAAGGATCAGGCGGTCAATCTCCACCTCCAGCCCGCTGATTTGAACCGCGATCTGTTTGTCGTGCTCCCGCGCAATGTCGCGCACCATTTTACGAAAACCGCCGAACACATGCTCGGCCGGCACCGTGCGCACCCGCTGCACATCGTGCTGAAGGTGCTCGGCAAGCTGAAGCAACGTCCACGAGCCGCGCTCGGCGGATTTGGCCACCCGGCTCAAAGCTCGCGCCACAGTGGAGACCCGGGTTTCCATCACCTCGATCTGGGTCGCGATCCGGCCATAAGCGGGCGTGCCGGCAAGCTCGCGCAACTGCCGGCCAAACACCTTGCGAAAGCGCTCCCAATCATGGAGCGCTTCGGTCAGATCGCGGTGGACCTGACGAACCTCGCCGCTCCTGCCGGTGTGCCGCGAAATCTCGGCGCCAAGCCGGCCGCTCGAGAGCAAAAGCCGATCGAGGCTGGCGGCATCGACCCGCATCATCTCCTCGCCCCGCAGAACGCTGTGATGAGACAGCGGCGCCAACTCTCCCGCTTCAACAGAGCCGCCCGGCTCAGCCGCCGGCTGAACGGCCGGCTGAACGGCCGCTTTCGGCAATTCAGGCTCCACCTTGGGTGGAGGCGGACGCTCCCCCGCGAGCAAACGGTCGAGCGGCCCCAAATCGGGGACGAGCGCCGCCGCCGCGGCATCGCCCGCCGAAGCAACCAGATCCTCGATCTGATCGAGGGTTTGGAGAATGACCAGCACGCTCACGCCGTCGAGAACCGCCCCCCCCTTCTGAACCATCACAAGCAACGATTCGAGCCGGTGGGCCAACATTTCAACGGCGCGCATATCCACCGCCCGGGCGGCGCCCTTAAGGCTGTGCGCCCGGCGGATAACCTCGACCAACCGCCATTCCCCAACGGCGGCGTCAACAGCATCGGCCGCCCCCGGCAACAACTGACGGATCGCGGCCAAATGCTCCCGGTACTCAATGTCGAAGGCGGCCAGCAAGCGCTGGCGAATATCCCTCATAGCCGGTACTGGCTTACTGCCCGCGCGAGCTGCTGGCCCAGGGCGCTAAGATTGGCGGCGGCACCATCCAGTTGCCGGGTGCTATCGGTGGTTTGTTTGCTGGCCTGACGAATATTTTGGAGCGCCTGCATGGTTTGTTCGAGGCCGATCTGGTGCTGATTGGTGGCGGCGACGATTTGTTGAAAGGTCTGGACGCTGATTTGGATGTTGTCGGACATATCGTGAATAGTCCGCTGCGTGGTATCGGTTTGCTCTTTCCCATAGGCGACCCGCTTAACTGCCTCTTCGGTCAGCATGACAGACGAGTTGATGCCCCGCTGAATCTCGCTCAGAATAGTTCGAACCTGGGAGGTCGCGTCCTTGGCTTGATCGGCCAAATTCTTGATCTCGGCGGCAACCACCGCAAAGCTTCGGCCATGCTCGCCGGCCGAAGCAGCCTCAATCGCGGCGTTTAGCGCCAACAAATGCGAGCGCTCCGCAATATCGTTCACGGTGATGATGATTTCGCCAATTGCCTGGGTCTTTTCGCTGAGCATCACGATGTTTTCAGCCACCGATTCCGCCTGATCACGAATAGCGTCCATCGCTTTGGTGGTGTCTTCCGCCGCATGAAGGCCGGCATGGCTGGCCTGAACCGCGATCTCGGCCGCCGACGCCACTTCCTTGGCGCGCCGGGCCATTTGAACGCCCGACTGGGTGATCTCGTCGAGCGTGGCCGAGGTTTCCTGGACTGCCGCCAATTGCTCCTCGACGCCGGCCGCCTGCTGTTGGGTCGAGGCGCGGATCTCTGCGGTTGCCGAATTGAGGTTCTCGGTGGCAGAGCGGGTTTGGGTCGCGATCTCCCGCAAATTACCGGTCATGGTGGTAAGCGCAACCGAGAGATCTTTAATCTCATCGTTGCTGGTAACCATGATAGTCTGGCTAAGATCGCCCACCGCCACCGCGTTCGCCAAAGTAACGGCCCGGCTCAAGCCCCGAGTAATCGAGACCACCAGCCAAATGGCGGCGCCAATGGCAATCAGCATCACCAAAACGACAGTAATCAGCAACGACAAACGAAGGTGGAGCGCTAGATCTTTGGCCTCCGCACTTGCATCGGCCATCACGCCCCGGGCGACACCAATAATCGCGTCGATCTGGTTTTCCAGCTCGCCCGCCACGACCCGGGATTCCCCTTGCGATAACTCGGTTGCATGAAGATTGCTGTTCTCCCGCGCCAACGCCATAACCTCTTCATGAATTTGCCGCCAGTGCAAAAAGCGATCCTTCAACTCATCGGCAAAGTGCTGATCCGGACCGGAAAGCGCCTTAACGAACGCCGGCAAGAGCGTGCTCACGGCATCCTGCCGGGCCTCGCTCATCTTTATCGCAGTATCGGTTGCCGCATCATTGGGCGCGAGAATCGTGGTCCGTTCATACTTCATCGAGGATTGAAAATAGTGCATCAGGCGCTCGGCCATAAAGGCCACCCGCAACCGCTCGATCGGCGCGCTCTCCACCGCTCCAACCGACCGTTCGCTAATCTGTCTCAGGATGGATTGTATCGTCTGGAATTCTTTTTCGCCCTCCCCCATACTTTGGTTCATGGCATGGGTCAGACCATTACTTTTACCAAGAACCCGAACCCGATCCTGGATAGCATCATAACGGATTAGGGTTTCTTCGAGCTTATCGAGGTTTTTCTTTTGGGCGTCCACAGATATCGCCAATAACTTCTTGATACCATCGTGGGATTCTTTACGACTGTTCAATATTAGAACATCTCGGCTTCGTATTTTCTCGTCATCCGTCTCCAGGAGCATATCTTTTTCGTCGCGGGTCGAACTATCCAGGGCGTGCCTGATCTCATTCGCCACCACGATGCGATCGGTATACAGCCCGGCGAGGTTACGCGCGGTTTCGTCGAGCCGAACGATGCCATCTTTTGCAACCAGGGCCATTCCGCCGGTGAGCAAAATAACCAGTGCGAACGAGGCGATCAGTTTAGCCTTCACTGTAAAACGCATGGCGCCGTCCTTCTGAGTGCTGCATCGGTTGACCGATATACGACGTTACTTCCCCGGCCCGGCGATCAGCGCCTTGATTTTGTCGAGATCAAGGATCAGAAGGCCGTCGACCATGGTTTTGGTAAAACAGTTTTGGTGCGCACTGGCGTTCACCGCCAGCCGGTCGGCGAGAATGGGAACGATGCCCTCGGCCTGATCAACCCGCAAACCGGTTGGAAACTCCTGGCGGCGCAGAACCACGACATGCCCGCCGGGCTCCCCCGCCCCCACCAACCCCGCCCCGCCCATCAGCCGGCCCAGATCGAACACCCGGTGCACAACTCCACGCAGGTTCATAGCGCCAAGCAGGGCGGGCGGAGCGCGCGGCGGCAAGGCCAGCGCCCCCAGCGCCGCAACCTCCGCCACCTCGCCCAGATGCATGGCATAGCGCTCGGCCCCCAGCCGGCAGACCAGCAGCAGCGCCAAACGCTCTTTGCGGGTATCCACGACGACGGCTGCCATCCGCCGGGTGCGCTCGGCCAAAATCTGCCGGACACGCTCTGAACTCTGCTCAGACGTGTCAGACAAAGCGGCCTGGCTCTGCTCCAGGCGACGGTGAACATCGGCCCAATCGATGGCGCGCCGAATCAAGAGCGTCCCCTTCCCTCAAGACGAAGCTTGACCATCGCGCGGAGGCCCCCCGCAGTCAAGCCATCACCCGCCGGCAACGGGGCGGTGTCGGGCAACTGCTCCAATATCCGCAGCACGTTGAGCAGCGCCCGCCTGGCCCCCGCCGGCTCCCCGCGTCCGGCAAGGATGGCACCAAGCTGGTAATGGGCCAGGGCGAAATTCCGATCGAGGTAAATCGCCTTGCGGCAACTTTGTTCAGCCTCCAGCGACCCCGTACCGCCATGATGATGAACCAGTGCGGACAGATAGTGCGTTACCGGGTTCATGGCATCAACGGCAAGGCACTGATCGCAGACCCGCCGCGCTTCATCCCAGCGACCACGGTCGGCAAGGTCGATGATTTCTGAAAGCGACGGCCGGGGGCGCTCCACCGGCACCGCTGGCGGGGGCGAGCGCCTTGGCGGCAGCGCCCGCGACCGCGCAATACGGGCGGGCCGCGGCGGCAAAACCCGAATTTGTGGCGCCTCGGCCGCCCAAAGCGGAGGGGATGCCGGAGCGGCCTTGCGATAAAGCGTGGTGCCGGGAGCGTTCACGGTGGCAAAGACCCGGTTGAAATCCTCGTTCGGCTCGGAGGAGCCAACCAGCAACCAGCCATCCGCCTTCAGCCCATCGGCAAGACGCGGCAGCAAAAGCTGGATCGTCTCCCGGTCAAAATAAATCAACACATTGCGACACAGGATAATGTCAAAACCGCCACCGCCAAACCCATCGGGCGGCATCCAACAGTCGCCGGGAGAAATCAGGTTGTGGTGGGCAAAGCTGACCATGCCGCGATAAGGATTTCGGAGCAACCACTGGCCGTTATCGGCCACGAACAACGCCGCGCGCTGGCTTTCGGCAACCGAGCGCAACGCCCAGTCGCCAAACCTGCCGGTGCGGGCGCGGGCCAAAAAATCACGGTTGATGTCGGTTGCCAGAATCGTGACATGCCAGTCGGGCAAATGTTCGCCCAAAACTTCATGGACCAGCACGGCGATAGAATAAGGCTCGGCTCCGGTCGAGCATCCCGCCGACCACACGCGCAGGCGCCGCTCATCCCGATTGCGGGCGATGCAGTCTGGCAGGATGATCGTACGCAAGGCCTCAAACTGTTCGGGATAACGGAAAAAGAAAGTTTCGCCGATGGTCAGTTCTGAAATCAGCTCATCAAGCTCACGCCGCCCCTCGGGGTCCGACATGAGCAACTCCAGATAGCCGGTGCAATCGGCGCGGCCATTCGCCCGCAGCCTGCGGGCCAGGCGCTCCGCCAGCGCATCGTCTTTGTCGTCGTAATAGGCAAGACCGGTCAGGCCAATGATGTAACTCTTGAGCCTGCTGAAGCCGCTATCCCGCACCAGCGCCCCAACCGAAACCAGCGCCTCGCTCATCCGGCATCCCCAAGCCCAGCCAGCCGCCGCGCCGCCAGCGCCCGATGCTCGGTGATGCAACGGCGCTCCTTTTCCAGCAACAAGCGCTCCAGCGACAAAAGATGGATCAGCGGCCCACCATCGGCGACTTCCGCCACGACACAGCCATTGAGGCTGCCGGTTTCAGACACCGGCAACACCGCACTCGCGGCAACGGCCCGGATACCGCGCACCCGATCCACCAGCAGGGCCAATGGCCCCGCCCCGGTCCCCATCGCGCCCGGTTTCAACAGCAGCAACGGCGCATAAATCGCAGCGCCCCCACCTGCCAAACCAAGCAACACATCAAGCCGCACCACCGACGCCGCCGCGCCGCGCAGGTTAAAGAACCCCTCGATCAACAATGGCGTTTGTGGTGGCCGCGATAAAAGCGGCACCGGCAGGACTTCACAAACACCACCAACCGGAAGCGCCAGAACCGTATCGGCCACGTCGAAAATCAGCAACTTTGGCATGGTATTGCCTTATGTTTCCCCGTCTGGGGTCACCGGCCGCACGGCTTCCTCCTGTGCTGGCGCCCCAGCCTTGAACCGCGACCACGAAGGCGCGCACTGAGCCAGCACCGCCCGCAACTCTTCGGTGCCAAAAGGCTTGACCAGAATATCAACGATGCCCAGCCCCCGGGCCGAGTCAAGCGCCCGGCGCCGTCGATCCGCATCCGCCAGCCGTTGATCCCCGGTAATGAACACCACCGGAATCTTGCGCCCGCCCAAATAGGGCGTGGCCTGAACCCGGGCGCAAAAATCAAACCCATCCATCGGCATCATGTGCCAGTCGCACAGGATCAGGTCGATATCGGGTTCCCGCGACAACCGATGCAGAGCATCGGCGCCATCGGCCGCCTCCGCGACCCAGGTGATCCCAAGGACCGCGAGTTGCTGACGGATCAGTGCCCGGACAACGGCCAAATCATCGACCACCAGCACTTTGAGCATCGAACGGTCCAATACTCCCCCAGCCTCCATGTCGCAGACAGCGTGTCCCCCAACGCAAGTGCCCGTAACAACCAATGTAGATCAGGAGCGACGCTGCCGCAATCGCCCTCGCATCCTTTAATGCCCCCGAATTGCTCCAACGTCGCTAAAATGCCCCTGCCGTACCTTAAGACAAATGCCGCCCTTTATCAAAATCTCCCCCCGGCATCTTTTTGCCACTTTATCATGGCCTGGGTGAGCTGGGCCGAAACCTTGCTGTAGTTGGCGGTAACCCCAAGCAAGGCCGACGCCTCGGCCTTTTTGCCCTGAAGCGCGAGATCGAGAATTTCCGCGGCATAGTGGTGAAAACTGGCATGGAGGGCCTTAACCCCTTTATAATCCGGTAGCTCCTTCGCCCCTTGGGCAATCGTCGTGCCATAGAGCCACTGTCCAAACGCGCAGAGATCATCCCTCGACGCAGCTTCAACGGTGATTTCGGATTCCCCAGTCTCGATGACGGCCTTAAGACGCTGCTTCCACGCGCGATGCGCGCCAACAGCCTTGTCGATCTCTCCTTCAAGCGACATGTCCTCGTCTCCCTTGCCTGGTGGACAGGATGCGATGGCATTTTAACAGAAAAGACGCGCGCTTGCCCAACATCTTGCCCACCATAAGCGGCTACGCTTTCACCCCGGCGCCGCGCGCTTTGGGCGCATCGGGATCGAGCGGCCACCGCGGACGGGGGGCAAAATCGAGGCCATCGGTCATGCCCAGACGCAACCGCTCCAGCCCGGCCCAGGCGATCATGGCGGCATTATCGGTGCAAAGGCCCAGCGGGGGCGCCACAAAGCGCCAGCCTTTGCGCGCGGATTGGGCATCGAGCCTTGCCCGGACGCTCATATTGGCCGCGACTCCGCCGGCCACCACCAAAGTCCGGCATTCGGGCGCCAAAGTTGCCGCCAAATCCATTGCTCGGGCGGTGCGGTCGGCCAGCGCGTCGCCCACCGCGCTCTGAAAGGCCGAGGCCAAATCGGCGCCATCTTGCGCGGGTAAGGGCTTGGGCAACTCGTCGAGACACCGGCGAACGGCGGTCTTCAAACCCGAAAACGAAAAATCGCACCCCGGTCGCCCCAGCATCGGCCGCGGCAGATCAAAACGGCCGGGATCGCGCGCGCGCAGCGCCGCCTGTTCCAACCGCGGGCCGCCGGGGTAGCCGAGCCCGATCAGCTTCGCCGCCTTATCAAACGCCTCCCCCACCGCATCATCGATAGTGGTGCCGAGCCGCCGATACCGCCCGACACCTTCAACCAATAAGAGCTGACAATGCCCGCCCGACACGAGAAGAAGCAAAAACGGCCATTCAACGTCGTTGGTGAGACGCGCGGTGAGCGCATGGCCTTCAAGATGATTGACGGCAATAAATGGCAGGCCGCGCGCCAAGGCAATCGCTTTAGCGGTCATTACACCCACGATTACGCCGCCAATCAAACCCGGTCCGGCGGCGGCAGCGACCCCTGAAACCTTGCCAAGATCCACTCCCGCTATCTCCAGCGCTTCCCTGATCAATCGATCGAGATGATCAAGGTGCGCACGCGCCGCAATCTCCGGTACAACGCCGCCATAAGGCTCGTGCTCGGCAATTTGAGACAGGATGACATTTGATAATATTTGCTTATTCTCATTCACAAGCGCGGCGGAGGTTTCATCGCAGCTTGTTTCGATACCGAGGACAATCATCTAACCAGCTCCAGACTTACGCGCCCGTAAATTTTTTTTCGGTCCGCTGATTTTGGCAAGCCGGCCGGAAGACGGCAAGCAATTCTTTTATAACTTATTGATCTCAATAATTTTTCACCATATCATAGAGGGCTCGCTATTGCTTCGCCCTGCTTTGGGTTCGGGAACGGAAGCGCAGCTTGTGCTGTTTGGCGTGACGGCGGCTACATCTTGTGGTAACTAGCGCTGGGACATAGATTTGGCAAAACGCCAGGATGCGCCACAGGTTGCGGCCATTTGGCACTGGGGACTCGAGAGGATCGTTAGGGATGGCAGTTGGGCACAATACCACCGCAGGTTCGCAGGTCGCGCAGGGCGCGAAAGCGGCACGGCGGCCCGGACGCGCCCGCTTCGCCGAGGAGGATATTATTAGGGCCTTCGGCCCCGTTCGCGCTGAAAAAGGCCGGGCACTCGCGGCGGAAGGCTTCGTTACCACCGACGAAACACTAAAATCGCCCCAAATGCGGGCAATGGTCGAAGACGGACATCACCGCTACCGGGTTGTGCTGGAGGTGACGGAAGTTAAAGACATTTCGATGATCGTCGTTGCCTGCTCCTGCCGCGCCCCCGGCTGTCCCCATGGCGCCGCCAGCGCTTTTGCGCTGCTTGAACGGTTTCCGGCGCTGGTCAGGCCGACGCAAAGCGCGTTCATCGAGCGCTTGGCCGTTCCCGATGCCCAAGTTGAACACCGCCAAACCATTTACGGCCTGGAAGCGGCCGAGGGCGACGATTCGCTCTATGTCACGGTGGCAACCGAAATTTCAGATCGCAATTCCAGACGGATCGAGGGGTGCTCGCCCAAGCGGGCGCAAAACAACGCCCTCACCGGTCCGGCGGGAGAAGCCGACCGCGCCGTGTGCCGGTTGCTCGGGCTCTCCAGCCTGCCGCTGGTTGCGGTCTCGCTCGATGATGAGGAAAACGTTGAAGATTTGATCGTCGCGCTGCTGGAAACCGGCCGCGCCCGCTGGGGTCTCAATGGCCCAAAGCTGGTGCGCGGCCCTTCCAAACGGTTTTTGCTCGAAACCAATCCCCGCACCGGCTCCCATAAGTTCCTCAACCGTCCGCCCAAAACCCGGCTCTTTGGCAACGATCCCGCTTGGTATGTCGCGGAAACCACCGGCCACATCGGCTCGGCGGTGATCGACGAGGTAGCCCCCCAAAGCACGCACCAGCCCTCACGCAGCTCCTGGCGTTCCGAGGCGGCGCCGACCGTGATCGATGTTGTGCCGGTGCCGGTATTAACCGCAGCGGCCGGCGAAAACGGCAGTAGCGATGTGCTGTTGTTGCAGTTCGCCTATGGCGACCAACTGGTGCGCGAGGATGATGCCAACCAATTCGTCCGCACCGAGGAAGACGACGAGGATGATAACGGCCCGATCTTCATCCGCCGCGACCGTCGGCTGGAGGAAGCCGCCACCGCAACCTTGCGCGGGCTTGGGCTCACCGCCGTCCGGGTAACGGCACCCGGGATCGCCGCCACCGGTGGCCGTGGCTACGCCTTTCGAAGCCGCAACCCAAAGGAAAGCTGGCAATGGCTGGTATTGAGCGGCGCCGAGGATTTGCGCCGTAAGGGTTGGAAGGTCGAGCTGGGGGAAACCTTCCCCTACCGGGTAATCGAAATCGCCGACGATTGGGATGTTGATGTCGTCGAGGCCGGCAATGGCTGGTTCTCTCTCGATGTCGGCATCGAGATCGAGGGACGGCGCGTTCCGCTGCTGCCAATCCTGATCGGCATCATCGAGCGCGGCGGCATGGCCTCGGCGCTCGCCGCCGATGGCAAAGTGCGGGCGATGCTCGATGATGGCCGCATCCTCGCCCTGCCGGCAGAGCGGGTGGCCAAATTCCTCGCCACTCTCGAAGAAATGATCACCAACGGCCGGGTGACCAAAGACGGCCGCCTATCGATGCCCTCGGCCGACGTCCCAACTCTGGTGGATCTTGAAGCCATCGTCGGGACCCGCTGGAATGGCGGCGACCGACTGCGGGACCTTGGGCGACGCCTGCGCACCGCCAATGTCCCGACCAAAATTGAGCCGCCGCCCGGTTTCCGCGCCTCGCTTCGGCCCTATCAGCGTGATGGCCTCGATTGGTTGCAATTTCTGCGCGCCAACGAAATGGGCGGAATTCTCGCCGACGACATGGGCCTGGGCAAAACCGCGCAAACCCTGGCCCACATCGCGGTGGAAAACCATGAAGGCCGGCTGAATAAGCCCTGCCTGATTGTGGTCCCGACCAGCCTGGTGCCAAACTGGGTTGCCGAGGCCGGGCGCTTCACCCCCGGTCTTTCGGTGCTGGTCTTTCACGGCCTCGACCGCCACAGCCGACGCTCTGAAGTGTCGAAGGCCAACCTAGTGATCACCACCTACGCGATTTTGGCCCGGGACGTGGATTTCCTGGCCGCGATCGAGTTTCACATGGTGGTGCTGGACGAAGCCCAGGCGATCAAGAACCCGCTGGCCAAATCCACCCGCGCCGCGTGCAAGCTCAAGGCCCACCACCGCTTGTGCCTGTCGGGTACGCCGATCGAGAACCATTTGGGCGAAGTCTGGTCACAGTTTGCCTTCCTGATGCCCGGTGTTCTCAGCGATCACAAAACATTCACCGCCCGCTATCGCACGCCAATCGAGAAGCGGGGCGACAATGACAAGCGCAAACAGCTCGCCAAGCGTCTTCGGCCCTTTGTGCTTCGGCGGACCAAGGCTGCGGTTGCCACCGATTTGCCGCCAAAAACCAACATCGTCAACCGGGTCGAGCTTGCCTCCGACCAACGCGATCTTTACGAGACGATTCGCCTTTCCATGCACCAAAAGGTGCGGGAGGAAATCGCCCGCATCGGCCTTGCCCGCAGCAAAATTCTGATTCTCGATGCGCTCCTGAAACTTCGGCAGGCCTGCTGCGACCCGCGGTTGGTTAAGCTGGAGTCGGCAAGACGGGTTACCGGCAGCGGCAAACTGGAACTGCTGACCAACATGGTCCCGAGCATGATCGAGGAAGGGCGGCGGATTTTGCTGTTCTCCCAATTCACCTCGATGCTGGACCTGATCAAGGAAGCCTTGAAGCCGACCGGCATTCAATATGTCGAGCTGCGCGGCAGCACCGCCGACCGCGCAACGCCGGTCGAGCGTTTTCAGGCGTGCGAAGTGCCGCTCTTTTTGATCAGTCTCAAAGCTGGCGGCCGGGGACTCAACCTTACGGCGGCCGATACCGTGATCCACTACGACCCATGGTGGAACCCGGCGGTGGAAAACCAAGCCACCGACCGTGCCCATCGGATCGGTCAAGATAAGGCCGTGTTTGTCTACAAGCTGATTGCCTCAGGCACGGTTGAAGAACGCATCCTCGAACTTCAAGAACGCAAAGGCTCTCTCGCCGATGCGATGCTTGATGAAGGCTCGTGGGCGGGATCACTCACATCCGACGATCTTGATTTCCTGTTCGACGCGCCGACATCGTAATTTTTAGCGAGCGGCGTTGAAGTCATCTCTGAAGTCTCCTCTCTGAAATCTTGGTCCCGGCACTATTGGCGCGGTCATTCGCACCCCCCCATCTCTCTTTCGGATAAGGACGTTTGGCCATGGCAACGCCCAGCAAGCTGACAAGCATCGAAGATCGCATTCGGTTTTTAAAAATTGATGAGCAGACGAAAACGGCACTGCGGGAGTTTTGCTTGGTTCTCGCTCCGAAGATTGATCCGATCCTTGACGAATTTTACGCTTACCTCCGCTCGACCCCGGCAACCGCCGCTCTGCTTGGCAACGCCGAGCGGGTCTCTCGGGCGCGCGCGCTGCAAAAGAATCATTGGCTGAAGAACGTCTTCACCGGCACATTCGACGATGCCTACATGGCCCAGGTGCGCACCATCGGAGAAACCCACCAGCGAATTGGGCTGGAGCCAAGCTGGTATACCGGGGCCTATTGCTTCACGCTCAACAAGCTGGTCGATCTCGCCATTGTCACCTACCGCAAAAAGCCCGAACGGCTGGCGCAAATTCTTCAAGCGATGAACCGGGCGGTGTTTCTCGATATGGAGCTGGCAACCTCGGTCTACATCGAGGTTAACACCCAAGCGCTGATCAAGACCGAACTCGGTGGCGCCGCCAACCGGTTTGAACGGGAGATTCGGGGCGTCGTCCGAACCGTGAGTTCCGCCACCGACCAGTTGGAAGTGTCGGCCACACGCTTGGCAGCATCGTCCTACGAAACCAGCCGGCAGGCGACCACGGTGGCCTCGGCCGCCGAAGAAGCCACCGTCAACATCCAGACCGTTGCCGCCGCCGCCGATAAGTTGTCCGCCTCGATCTCTGAAATCCGCCGGCAGGTTGCCCACTCGGCGAGCATCACCGGCGCCGCCAAAAATGAGGCCGGACGGACCAACAAAAAGGTGATCGAACTCGCGCACGCGGCCAAGAAAATTGGCGAGGTGGTCAAGCTGATCAACTCGATCGCCTCCCAAACCAATCTCCTCGCCCTTAACGCCACCATCGAGGCGGCGCGCGCAGGAGAGGCCGGGCGCGGTTTCGCGGTGGTGGCCAACGAGGTGAAAAGTCTGGCCAACCAAACGGCCAAGGCCACCGAGGAAATCGACGCGCAAATATCCTCGGTGCAGGCCGCAACCCAAGAGGCGGTAACCGCGATCAAAGAGATTTCGGCCACCATCGACGAAATCAACGCCATCGCATCGACCATTTCAGCGGCGGTGGAAGAACAAGGAACGGCAACCGCCGAGATTGCCCGCAACGTTCAACAAGCGTCGATCGGCACCCGCGAGGTGACCACCACAATCG
>CAIZDL010000145.1 GCA_903931735.1 uncultured Rhodospirillales bacterium | reverse complement strand
GGCGTTGCTCAACATCCATCAACTTCGGGGCAGATGCATTCATCCCAGATCGCCATTTCCAACGCATTGCTGGCCAGACCAGCAACTTTCTATAAAATACTATACCTAGTGGGTGTCTGCGTCAACCGGATAGGCAGGAAACAATCGGGGATGGCTTGCTTATTGTTTTGCGCGGAGTTAGTAAAAATGAAGATGATGCGCCAACGCATCTTGGTGATGATGTTGAATTTGTGCCACTCCACATCTGGGCTGATGGTAAACGGGTAATTAGTTTGCGCGATAAAGGGCATCAACTGGGGGCGCTGCGGGAAATTCGGTCGGCGGCGGCCCGCGGCCAAGGACCGTGCCGGCCGGGTGAAGTCCTGGCGCAGATCGCCTACCGGGTCGTCATCGATATCGAACCGGTCCTCGACTCCATGGACGATAAAATTGATGCGCTAGAAGAAATCGTCCTCGAAGGGACCGATACCCCGCCGGAAGAATCGAGCGAGAAGCAAGTCCGTCGCCATCTGAGCGAATTGCGTCGCAAGGCCATTCACCTTCGCCGCTATCTTGCGCCGCAACGGGATGCCATTACTCGCTTGCAACGAGAGGAATGCTCGTGGCTAACTTCGCGTGATCGAATTCTTCTGCGGGAAGATCTCGACCGCCTATTGCGTTTTATTGAATATCTCGATGCAATCCGGGATCGAGCCATCCTACTCCATGATGATTTATGTGCTCTCGTATCGGAACGGATCGCTCGCACCTCGTTGCATATCTCCCGTACCTCCAACCGCCTGACCGCGCTCGCAGCTTTGCTCCTTCCGCCGAGTTTGGCTGCCGGCCTGCTGGGCATGAACGTCGGCGGCATCCCCTGGAACAACGATCCCCAGGGCTTTCTCTACATGGGCATCATCTCGGCACTCTGCTCAACGGCGGTGTTTGTGCTCTTGCGGATAAAAAAGTGGGTATAACCGGGGCGCCGCCCAATCCATCCAAAAGCACGGCCCTGCTCGGATGATTGAACGGCCCCCCTTGGCACGGGCTCAGGCGGCGGCGACCAGTCGCTCGATTTCCCGGCCAGCGGCTTCCAACGCTTGCGCCCGGGGTTCTGGCCCCATGGCGACCCCCTCGGCACGGACCACCGAAACGTCGGTGATGCCGACAAAGCCCATGACCGCTTTGAGATAAGCTTCCTGGTGATCGAGCGCCGTTTCCATCGGCGTTCCCGCATAACGGCCGCCTCGGGCCGATACGATAATCACCTTGCGCCCACCGGCAAGACCGATCGGCCCCTTTTCGGTATAGCGGAAGGTGCGACCGGCTTGGCAAATCCGGTCGATCCAAACCTTGAGCTGCGTGGGAATCGAGAAATTATACATCGGTGCGCCGATGACCAAAACATTCGCCGACAAAACCTCGTCAACCAACGCATCGGTCAAGGCAAGCTCAGACTGCTGCCGTGCATTGAGGTTCTCCAGGTCGCGGAACTTCACCACTTGCATCAACTCGGCGGTCAGGTGCTCGGGCGGGGCCACTGCCAAATCACGGTAAACGACCGTGGTATTGGGGCGAGCCTTCGTCCATGCTTTGACGACATCGGCGGTGAGCTGGCGGGTCACCGAATTGGCACCAAGCGGGCTGGAATCAATTTGGAGCAGGATCATGGCAGTCTCCAGATACGGGGCTATAGCCCTGGGGTGAATGTCACTATCGGCACGATGGGTTTTGCAAAAATCCGGGGTTGGTGGC
This sequence comes from uncultured Rhodospirillales bacterium, assembly GCA_903931735.1. Taxonomy (GTDB): domain Bacteria; phylum Pseudomonadota; class Alphaproteobacteria; order Azospirillales; family Azospirillaceae; genus BOG-933. The sequence goes on along the minus strand of CAIZDL010000145.1, from coordinate 3,068 downwards.
GATCTCCCCCGGTATTGGATGCAATGTGCCTTGAATTCCGGCCAACGACAATTCATAAAATTGGTACAACATTGTCGCCTCTGGAGCAACAAGCATGGATCGCCTCGCCGCCATGACCGCCTTTGCCCGGGTTGCCGAAACGCGCTCATTTTCCGACGCGGCCCGGCGTCTGGGCACCTCAAAGTCGGTGGTCAGTCGGCAAATCATGGCGCTCGAAGCCGATTTGGGCGCCCGCCTGTTTCACCGCACCACCCGGTCGATGACTTTGACCGAGGCGGGGGAGGGCTATTACGAGCGGGTTTCCCGCATTTTGACCGATGTCGACGAGGCGAACCTGTCCGTCACCAGGCTCCAGGCCGCCCCGCGCGGCCGATTGCGGATCAACGCGCCGATGAGCTTCGGAGTTCGGCACTTGGCTCCTTCCCTTCCCGATTTCCTGGCCCTTCATCCCGAGGTCGAAATCGACATGACGATGAACGACCGCTTCGTCGATCTGGTCGATGAGGGATATGACATGGCGGTGCGGATCGGGCGGCTGACGGACTCCACCTTGGTGGCGCGCAAACTCGCGCCGCTCCGCCGGACCATCTGCGGCAGCCCCGCTTACTTGGCCGCACGCGGCATCCCGCAGACTCCGGCCGACCTTGCAACTCACGAGTGTCTAAGCTACAGCAATATGACGCAATCGGATGAATGGAGCTTCGTGGACGCCAACGGCAAACCGCTTTCGGTCGAGGTTAAAGGGCGGTTGCGGACGAACAACGGCGACGCTCTGCGAATCGCGGCTCTGCGGGGGTTGGGGCTGGTCGCCCAACCGAGCTTCATTGTTGGCGCCGACCTCCAGGCCGGAACGCTGGTCGGCGTGCTGACCAACTATACCGCACAAGACGGCGTGGTCTATGCCGTTTATCCTCACTCCCGGCACCTCTCACCCAAGGTGCGGGCCTTCACAGACTTCCTGGCCGAGCGCTTTGGCCCACGGCCCTACTGGGATTTGGTCGAGTGAGAAGGCCCGCCAAGCAAAGGCCCGTTACTTCACGGCTTCCGTTTCAATGATGAAGTCAACGCGGTCGGCGATTGCCGGCAGGAAGGTCTTCATGCCAAAGTCGGACCGTTTCAGACTGCCACGCGCCGAAAAACCGGCGGTCTCTTTCTTGCTGATCGGGCTGATCCCGGCTTGATTGAAGGTCACATCGAGCACAACGGGCTTAGCAACACCGAGCAGTGTAAGAGTGCCGGTGACTTTACCCGTGCGCTCGCCGGTCTTTTCAATGGCGGTGCTGGTAAAGGTCATATCCGGGAAGACGGCGGCGTTAAAGAAATCAGCCGACTTCAGATGCTCCTCGCGCTTCGCATGATTGGTATCGAGGCTTCCCGTCTTAATGGTGGCCGTTACTGAACTTGAGCCCAGCGCTTGGGGGTCGAAACGGAGCGTGCCGGCAACCTCGTTGAACCGCCCATACACGTTGGAAAAGCCGAGATGGTTAATGACAAACACCACCGAGGTGTGTGACGGATCAAGCGCATACTCCGATGGGGCCGCATGGCCGACGGAGGTTCCGGCGAGCAGGGCCACCGCAAACAAGGATGAAAAGCGCATCTCGATATCTCCTGAGCTATAGAGGGGACGGTGTGTTGAGCGAAGTAGGCCATAGTTCGCTCAACCCAACAATCCCCAGCATTTGCACTTCTCTGTCGCGCGGCGAGAGACAATCAGCTTGGCCTGCCATCGATGCGAAACTCGGTGGTTAAGCCAGCAGGCCACTTCGGAGATATCAGCCACTTACCGGGCGAAATACGAATCGAGGGTCCGCATCGGCTTCTAGAGCGGGTCGTAAAGAGGTGGCCTCACCCCGTAGCGTTGATCCGCTCTAAAACAAAAGGATCGGCGGCGCAAAAAAGGGGACACCTAACGGTGTCCCCTTTTGCTTTTTAATGACTGTTGTGATTGGTCGGAGGATGGACGGGTTCAAGCAACCGCCCAGTATAGGCGAGCGCGATGGCGGAAACCAGGAACAACGTGTGGATCACGCACTGCCAAAAGGCGATTCTGTCTGACAAATTATTGATATTGATGAACGTTTTGAGCAAGTGGATCGATGATATACCGATCAACGCCATTGCCAGTTTAACCTTCATGATGTTCGGGTTCGAGTGGCTCAGCCACTCAGGGCAATCTGGATGCCCTTCGACCCGAAGGCGGGCGACGAACGTTTCGTAGCCCGCGACAATAATCATGTTTAATAGATTGGAGATCATCACAATATCAATGAGGCCGAGAATAAGAACGACAGCATCGTTCTCGCTCATTGATGGCTTTTCAAAAATTTCGGCAAGTTCAACCGAAAAACGGTAAACATAGTAGGCTTGGCCGATAACCAACCCGATATAGAGAGGCGCCTGAAGCCAACGGCTGAAAAATATGAAGTCAGCAAGTGGTTTGATTGTTGATTTGACAGGAGCGGCAGCCGCAGGCTGGTCGCAATGATCGGAGTGGTTGCTCATGTTTTACCCTTTTGTTTCGGTGAAGATGAGGCGCGCTAAAGCGAGAGTTAAGGCCAATACTCTCCCAACGCGCAGCTATTTACGAACGGATCCGCTCTCGAATTGGATTGGCGCAAGATTTAGTGATGAGCTGGGGCGGGCACCTCGCTCTGTCCATGACCATGCCACTCATTTGCAGGGGCTTCGTGATGGGAGCCTGTCAAGGTTGATATCATTGCAAATAAGAAAATAGCAAAGGCGACAATAACAAAGCCTTTTTCCATCAGAGTCTCAAGCTTCTTGCCGTTTGAGCAGTCTGAGTTGGTTGGGTGCGTCATATCTTCTGGCCTCCCGATGATTCGCCGTAAACACTCGGTAAAGCTGACATAGAAAGGCCATCTTTCGCAAGATTAAACCCTGCCTATCCGGTTGACGCAGACACCCACTAGAGCGGTCCCCGATCAGGTCGAATCGGGGGGGTGATTTTGGGGATTCCCAAAATGTTGGGCATTTGCGATTCTCTGCTTACCAGATGCAGGAGGATGGCATGGCGGCACCGTATTCGCAGGACCTGAGAGAGCGCG
>CAIZDL010000144.1 GCA_903931735.1 uncultured Rhodospirillales bacterium | reverse complement strand
GTTCAGAGGAAAGGCGACAGGCGCTACCTTCATAGCCAAAGCCAGCCAGTCCTTCGACCCCTTCCTCCCGGAACAAACGATACCAAGTCCGGATCGTATCGTCGTCAAGAAGCAATGCCTTGCCGACCGACTCGCAACTCCACCCATCGTCCAATAGCACCAGGGCATTCGCACGGCGTCCAAGACGGTGCTCTGCTGACCCGTCACGGGCCAACTCAACAAGGTCTTTCCTATCTTCCGGTGTCAAAAAGCCGCCACGAATCATGTTTGGAGCGGAATCCATTTCGGCGGAAAACGCAAGCCTTTTCGGCTACCCAATGAGTCGGGTATACATCACTACCGCACACAATTAATCGTAAATAAGGCTGCCAGAAACCGCCCTTATAACAAAGGTGGCTGATCTCAGTCCATACAAAATACACGCCTCCTATTGCCGCAACGTCGGTAGCGGCACATTGCATAAGATGTCTTGATACGCGACGCTTTATCCGTCCCACGTAGTCTTCTACAGGCAACAACTCCATCATGCCGGAAAACATTGGAAGACTATCTATGGTAAGCGTTATATCAGTCAACGCCTGATGTGACTTAGGCAATATTGTTACGCTTGCTGACGTCAACCAATTTTTAAAATAAAACCTACTTATTGGGCATGCTGCCGAATTGCATCTATTGACCTCATTACAGAGGAGGTCTCCTTGTATATAATATGCATTTGGAAAGTCTGGGTCATTGCTGCCGTCAAATAGTTTGGAAATGGCTTCGTAGCATGAAAGAACCTCATCGCTAGGCTTTTCAGTGCTTTCCAGGAGGCTCAATTAGCGTTTGGTAGGTGCGGTCGAATAAGTCATTGAAACCATACGGTTCTCATGTACGCATACCGGGCACGGCTTCCTGAATTTTCAATGGGTTGGCTTAGCCGTACCGACCTAACGCGAATTGAGCCTTCCAGGATGTAGAATGGATGGCTCATGATTCTCCCCCTAAGCTGGGTTGGGCATAAACGCAAATTAAGATTACGCGAACCGTACGTCAGGAATGGACGCATATGTCAGTTTTGGTCGGGTTCGGTCGTGTAGCCGGGAGATGGTGGTTATGGCGATGCCGTGAGAATCTCCGGCATGGCTGGACTTGGGCTGTTGAGGCGACGTAGTCGATGGATCGTCGCACGGGCCGATTCGCATGCTGCGCTCTATCCTCGCCTGCCGTAGTACTGGGCCACTGCCCCACGACCTGCGGTCAGCCTTTCGGCATAACGTGCTGGCATGGTCGGAGATTTCCACCGGCCAGCTTGCATCACCTCTGGCAACTCGGCACCGTGAGCGACTAAATCCTGCGCCATGCCGACTCGGGCGCTGTGGCCGCTTATAGCGCTCGCATCAACGCCGGCACGCGAGGCAAGCTTCTTGTATATTCGCGCGACAGTGCCGGCATCGAGGGGCCCCCCAATTTTGCTGCCCTTGAGGACGGATCGTAGCAATGGGCCCTCCGTGATGGCGGCGGTTTTGAGCCACAGCTTGAGGGCTTTGGTTGTCCGGGGGGAAAGCCAGAGTACTGCTCCCTGGCCGGTGGTGTCGGTCTTAGAGCGGCGTACGAGCACTGTGGCGCTGCCGTCGTCAGAGAACGCCACGTCGTGGACATGGAGGGCGACCACCTCTGATCGGCGGCCCAGCATGTCGCGCGCGGTCATTAGTAATGCGATGTCGCGCATCTCGGTCAGCGTTTTGCCGGGCGTGGTCGCGAGTATCCGCTCGACCACCATCTCGCCGATCGGCGCGGCCTGCTGCTGGCGACTCCCATGCTGACGACCAAGCCGCTTTATCGCGAGTTTGACGACATTGGCTTTGGTCGGGTCTGCCACCTCTGCAGCGCGGTGCAGGTGGCCGATGCTGGCGACATAACGGCGGATCGTCGCTGGCTTCTTATGGACGGCCATCGTGTCGATGAAACCCGCGACGGTATCCGGGCTGGCCGGAAGCGCGGTCATGTCCTGACCCACGCACCAGGTCGTGAAGACAGCGGTGTCGGCGCGGATCGCGCGGAGGGTATTTGGCGACAGGGCCCCCTCGGCTTGCTGGGCGTACCGGGTCAGCCGCTTGGCGATTGCGCCGGCGCTGATGGCGTTGGTTGCGGTGTTGGTGCTGCTTGTGACGTGCTTGGCCATGGCCCCCTCCCCTGCTGAGCTTTACACATTACGCTCGGTAATTACACTTATTAAGCACGAACGTAAAATCGGTGCAACCTCAGCGGGTTAGCGGCGTAGAGCCTACTCACGGAACGAGCCCTGGCGGCGTTTGGGGATAGATTTTGAGGACGTGACCCGCCGCCGGTGTGGAGTGCGAACGAAGGCGACGATGGCCGCCCAACCGTTACGGAACTCGCTGGCAAGCGGCCCGACAATCGTATCCGTCAGGAGCACCCACGGGCGTGGTTATGGCCGGCGAGGGGGCTTTGTTGCTCGGCGAGGGCGTGAAGGTTTTTTGCGCTTGAGCTTATGGAGGGCCACGACGGCGTCGGCGATGTGGTTGTGGGCCGTTCGGCGAATCCGCTCCATCTCCACCCGCGTGATGTCGGGTAAACATCCTTGGCCGAGTTCGTTGGCGACGAGGATGGGGCGCAGCAGGTGGCGATTTTCGGAGAGCATGAGCGGCACCCAGGCGTCTCGCGCGGTGGCGAGGCCCATCATGAAGCCGACGGTCCAGTCGTAGATAATGACCTGCCCCTCATGATTCATGAACATCGGCCGGTAGTCGGCCGGACGCATGTCC
>CAIZDL010000143.1 GCA_903931735.1 uncultured Rhodospirillales bacterium | reverse complement strand
CCTGTTGATTCTCGATGACTGGGCGCTGGCCCCGCTCAATCAGGCCGAGCGCAACGATTTGCTCGAGGTCCTGGATGATCGGGTGGCAACCCGTTCCACGGTGATCACCAGCCAGTTGCCGGTAGAACACTGGCACGCGTACAGCGGCGGCGCCACACTAGAAGTAATGAAAAAGGCTTTAACGAAAATTAAATATCAATTTAAGTGACGCAAAACCGTGAACCGAAATTGAGCGCACATGAACACTAAAGCCTCGACTGCAACCAATGATGAGTGGCAAATATTGCGACAATTTTTTGATGAAATTAGCGCAATGAAACCGAACGACAATACGATTAGCGACTCAAAACTTGTCAGAACCACTGGGAACAAATTGAAAATCGCGCTCCGTGGCTCGGATCAGCGATGCACTTGTGCCAGAGTTACTTGGGGCGGCATCTGCGAAGTCTGCCAAGCCAGTCCAAGAGAATTGGTCTATTTGCGAAATTTTTTTAGGGAAATTCGCAATGCAAAAAAGAACAACATGCCCCCTTTGCATGTTCAAGAGTTCATTGAAAATACCAAGAAATCGTTGGTAACTTAGGCGGCCTTTCAAATTGCACTTGTTATACTGACCGGACAGCCAAGGCCACCTGAACCAGCGCGTCAATATCGTGCACTGGCCACTCCGGTTCAGGTAACTCCCCTTCGGCTTCATAAACGTCGTAACCGCCCGCGTGCATGTTGGCCGTAATGCGAATCCATTTCAGCTTGGCGTACTCGACAGCCTGTGCCAGCGACTCATGCCACGGGTTGCGCGTGCCATCCTCGCCCGGCAGCGGAACTGGTATCCTTGGTTGAATTGAAGTCGACTGCCAACGGGTCATCCACAGGGAGAGTAGAGTTCGCTTTGCTGGGGGCGCTCTCGGATGCGGTTCTGTTCGGGAGCGTTTTCATTTAGGCGCCCCCTTTCAGCAGCGATGGCTCATCGACTATCTTGCGGGCGGCTTCGAGGGTTACCACGAGGGAGCGAATTTCCACATCGGTCTTGCCGGCGATGCGCGCAGCGTTTAGTGCTGCGACTTCATGCGCGGGCCAGCCGACGCATCGTGGCCCCAAACTGACTTGCTTAGTCCAAAGCCCTTGGGCGATACGCAGGTAGATCGTGGATCGAGAATATCCGGATTCCGTTTTTACGGAAGGAAGTCTAAAGATCGTCTGCAGCATGGTGGCACCCCTTTGGGTATGGTTGAACATGCCGCCATTAGAGCGCCATAAAAACGACTTGAATAACCCCCTCAGTTGCGAAAACTGACCCCAAAAAGAACCTAATTGTGGGGATAATTATTCGGCAGGTGTGGGTAGGATTAAAACAGTGAAATCGCTAAGAGCCAGCATTGGTGGGGCTCTTGGTGGGGGGTAGATTAACCGCTAGAGGTCCTCGGCGCGCCGCCGACCGGTTTCCAGTTTGCTATCTTTGAGGTTTCCTTGATTGCCCCTGTTCTCAGTCTTCCATTTTTATCGGTCTGAGCTTCCCTCGGTTTTTCGTCTTCCAAGGTCGTGGTCTTAAGCTCACGCACCATGCGCGGCGAGCCGTAGGCGCTTTTGAGTTCCTTGTG
>CAIZDL010000142.1 GCA_903931735.1 uncultured Rhodospirillales bacterium | reverse complement strand
GGCCCGCCGTGAACGCAATGCCCATCTGGGTTGGGCGCTCAGAGTGGCGCCGCAACTGGCGGCCGAACTCTCGGTCGATCCTGCCCTGATGTTCACGGCCCTTGATCGACACCTGCGCGAACACCTCGCCGATCTGGCCAAGACCCCTTTGCTCGAACTGCCGGAATAGGCGGTTCCAACCTTCACCGATTTCCTGAGTTTCCCTGTCTGCCCTGGCAGGGAGAAGAGCGCAACCGTGGGAATTCCGAGCTTCATCGGCTCCCGGGGTTGCATTGCAACCACCCGAATGCGCTCCGGGCCAGGCAGCCGGGAGCCGATGGAGACCCCAATGATCAGTCCCTACAGCACCACCGACCTCAACACCATCTCGACCGAGATCACCATGCTGACACCGGAATTGGCGGAGATGATGCGCACGGAGTTCGTGTTTGAGAGGCAGCGTCCTGTCTATGCGGCAAACGTTGGCTCCGGGACAAGGCGCGATCATCGGATTTTCCGGGCTTCATCGGGACCGGCCGGTGATCGCTTTTGCGATCCCCCACCGCGCCGGGGTGTGCCACCACCGGCCGGTTTCGATGGAGATGTCGTCATGTCGAGTGAAACCAAGCAACCGCTCCCTCGTCAAGCGTCCGCTACAATTCTGCCCGAGGATGAGGTCCAGGCCGCGCAGTTCCGCGAGCGCCTGCGCAAGCTGATTGCCAGCGGTCGGCACGTCACGATGGCGATTTCGCCTCGGGTTGAAGCCAAAGTGCTCCTGGAATTCAACACCGGCAACCGCTCGCTCAACGAGGCGGTGATCAAGCGCTATGCCGCCGACATGAAAAACGGTCGCTGGCTCAATTCCGGCGAACCGATCATCTTCAGCCGGGAGGGAATTCTCAACGACGGTCAGCACCGGTTGTTCGCCAGCATCGAAGCCGGGGTGGAGTTCACCTCCGATGTCCGCTTCGGCATCGAGCGTGCGGCGTTTCCGATGACCAACTCGCATAACAAGCGTCGCCCCAGCGACGTGCTCGACATCCTCGGCGAGCAGAACACCCGGAATCTGGCGGCGACCCTGAACTGGGTGAACCGCTACGAGCGCGGGCTGCCGGGCAGTTTGAGCATCGGTATATCGAACTCGGACATCGGCGCCCATCTCGCCAGCCATCCCCGGATCCGGAAAAGCTGCGAGATCGGCAGCCGGCTCAACGGTGCCACCCGATTGCTTTCACCTTCGGTGGCGGCGGCGGCTCACTACATTTTCGCGCGGCTGGATGAAAGCGAGGCGGACGCCTTCTTCGAGTTCCTGGTCGATGGCGTCGGGGCCACCAGTCGCCACGATCCCAAGGTGGTCCTGCGCAACAAGCTGCTGGGCAATCGCAGTGAAACCGCCAAGCTCAAGGACGTTTACCTGCTGGCGGTGACGATCAAGGCCTGGAACGCCTTCAGAAACAAGCGCGAGGTCGAAAAGCTGTATTGGGTGGTCGGCAACGGCACCACCTCGCAGCAGGAAGTTTTTCCGGAGGCGATCTGATGGCCCGGCGAATTTCCGAGGAGCTGGCCAGGGCGATCCAGGAGCAAGCGAAGATCGTCCGGCCGGAACTGGTCTATGCCGACAACGTCATCGTCGGCCCGCGTCTGCGCCGGGCCGATCCGGCGGTGGTCGAGACACTGGCTCGGTCGATCGCCGAGATCGGGCTGCAGGTGCCGATCTCGGTTCGGCTGGAGGAACAGCCGGATCGTCAGTGCTTGTTCCTGGTCGCCGGAGCGCATCGGCTGGCGGCCGTCAAGAAACTCGGTTGGGAACAGGTCCCGGCGGTGTTCATCGAGGCTGACAGCATTGATGTTCGTCGCTGGGAGATTGCCGAGAATCTGCACCGGGCGGAACTGACCGTGCTCGAACGAGCCGAGCATGTGACGGAGTGGCTGAGGCTGACCGAGGAAAAACAGCGGGGAGTTTTGCGTCAAGTTGACGCAAAACTCAGCGTTCGCGGCAGAGAGGGCGAAGGGCGGCCGGAAAGTGGCATCCGCGCCGCATCGCGCGAACTCGGCATCACGGAGCCGGAGGCTCGTCGGTCCGTCACGATCGCCGAGGCGCTGACTCCGGAAGCCAAAACCGCCGCCGTCGATGCCCATCTCGACGACAACCAGTCGGCTTTGCTGACGGTCGCCAAGACCCCGGCCGAACAGCAGGTGGCCAAGGTCGGGGAACTGGTCCGGCAACGGCGGGGTGCTGCCGAGCCGGCCCCCGATCCGCGCAAGGCCGCCGCCGGGGAATTGGCCGGTCATCTCGCTCCCCGTTTCAGCCGGGAGGAATGGCCGCGCCTGCTCGAACTCATCACGACCCTCAAATGCCGCCTGTTGGTCGAGGAACTGACGCGCCTCGGCGTGACCGGACCGGAGCCGGGTGGTGAAGGGTGACCAACCACCGCCCCCTGATCGTCGATGACGGGCTGATCGCCCGCCTCGGCGATGGCGACACCCTGGTGTTGCCCTCGGTGACCGCGCTGCGGCTGCTCGGG
>CAIZDL010000141.1 GCA_903931735.1 uncultured Rhodospirillales bacterium | reverse complement strand
GGTGTTCTGATCAGGCCGGGGATAAACCGAATCACAGCCAAAGCCACAATCTGATCGCCGGAATACCCAAATAGATTACTATGCTATTCCGCGCCCAAGTAAGCGCGTGTTCTCACAGCCGGCAACATCGCGCGTTTCCAGGGCATGAGCCTGGGACCGGTGGCACGCACCGTGCGCACTCTGGTGGAAAAGGGGTTGCTGGCCCGCGCCGCCAATCCTGCGAGCCGCCGTGCCGACCTGATCGCCGTCACCGCCGACGGCCTTACCTTGCTCACACGCGACCCGCGTGCGGAAGTGACCGCCTCCATCGAGGCCTTGTCGGTGACTCAGCGCGAAGCTCTCGCCACAGCGATGGAAACCCTGTTGCACGGTTTGCTGGCCATCCAGAGCCTTCCCGATACCGATGGCCCGGCGGGATAGGTTTTGCGCCGTGAACACCTGAATCCTGTTCCGGCAATGCTGGCGAAGCCCCCCTTCTGCGCCCCCATATCTTTGTCAATGAATACCTCTGCCTCTACAGATCAACGAAATACAGGTATAAAGCAAAATGGGGAGGCCCACTGAATATTTATTGCGCGAGACATGGCCGAGCGTCGGCGCCCAATGACTTGGCTCATTGATTAGATTGTAGACATTTGTCTTTCTTGCTCGATATCGATATGTCACGATCATTGCGGCGGCAGGCGGGCGGCGACATCTTCACATGCCCGGAAAATTGGCAGAGACCGATAGCCGCGCCGAACGGGGGGTGTCTTCGGGTTTCGTCATGGCCAGTGCTCCCGAAATGGGGGCCGCTCTCCGTCCCGTGACCAAGACTATCTACCCAAACGTTAAATTTTGCAGTGCGGCAAGTGCCGTCCGGAGGCCTTACGCCAATATGACCCAGTTTCTCTGCCCCCTCGCCGAACGGACGGACATCCCGTCGCCCCTGGCGTTCATCGCCAAGTGTGATCGGGAACACGATATTCTGAGGGGACTCTATGCCGACTTTGTCGTGGCTCGGAACGATGTATTCAAGAAATCAGCCATTGCCAAGATTTTCCGCATACTGACGATGTACGTAAAATTTCATTTTGACAATGAGTATCAGTTTATGAGCGCCGTCGGCCATCCTGAGATCAAGGAACACGATGCGTTCCACCATGGTTTCATCACAGACATCGGGCAGATCAATCGTGACCATCTTGACACAAATGAGGCCTATGAAGTCATCCGTGAAGTTTATTATGGCTTGGCGCGGGAGTATATTCCGGAAATAGACGCTAGGCTCGTCGCTTTTGCACGAAACATGGCAGACACCTGCTCGGTGTCGGCGTGCGCCCGCTGCAAATCGACCTGAAACCCTCGAGCAACCTCTTGAGGCACGCCCCCGCGCGCCCACCGGGCCTTTTCCGGTTATGGCGGTGGTGCTGACCGGAATCCACAGCGATCACACTGTGAGAACGAGAGCCCCGACCGGCCATGCTCGGGCAATTCCGACAAATACCAAGGAGGAATATGAGGGCAGCAGCAGGACCGTTACCCGCTCAGATACGAATAGATCAGGGCTGGAGATGATGTTAAGGTTCTCTTGCCCCAAATTGGAACGGTCCGATGAATGCCGCCCCCGATGACTACGACAGCCCCTGGAAAGACGCGGTCGAACGCTATTTTCCGGAGTTCATGGAGTTTTTCTTCCCGGTGGCCGACGCCGCGATCAACTGGGCCGTAGGCTATGCCTTCCTGGATCAAGAACTGCACGCGGTGGTGCAGGATGCCGAACTGGGGCGGCGCTATGTCGATAAACTGGTTCGGGTTGCTTTGCTCGGCGGCGGGGAAGCGTGGATTCTTGTACACATCGAAGTCCAGGGCACCCGTGATGCGAAGTTCCCAGAACGGATGTTCGTCTACAATTACCGGCTGTTCGATCGTTACCGGAGGCCGGTTGCCAGCCTGGCGGTCCTGGCTGACGACGCTCCCGGTTGGAAGCCGTCGTCGTTCGGCTTCGACGTTCTGGGTTGCGAGCATCACCTGAAGTTTCCGACCGTCAAGCTGCTTGACTCCGTCGGGCGAGAGGGCGAACTCTTAAGGGAAGAAAATCCCTTCGCCCTGGTAACCGTGGCGCATCTGGTGACCAGAGCGACCAGGGACGACATGGCCGCACGCTATGCGGCGAAGCTAAAACTGGTTCGGCTTCTATATGAGCGTGGTTGGGACCGCCAGCGGGTCATCGACCTGTTCACGGTCATAGACTGGATGATGCGCCTGCCCGATGAACTGACCGGGCAACTGTGGCAGGAAATAGAGGCGATCGAGGAGGACACGAAAATGCGTTACGTCACCAGCGTCGAACGGCTCGGCATCGAGAAGGGCATCCAGAAGGGACTCGCCGAGGGCAAGGCCGATTCTCTCCTCCGCCAACTTCGTCGTCGATTCCAGACGCTACCCTCCGAGCTGGAGGAGCGCATTCTGGCCGCTGACATCAATCATTTGGACGAGTGGTCCGATCGCTTCGCCGATGGTAAATCGTTGGCAGAAATCTTCGATACCGAACAGATACATTGAGTCCAAGGTGGGAGTATTTGGGTATGGCAAGCCATCCTGTTGATTCTCAATGAAAGCAGGTTTGATTCGGGCCTTTTTCGCCTACCGATTTGCCTCAGAACTTTTGAAGTCAAATTGCCTAAAATTGGTCCGAATGTTTCAGCGCCGGCGGCCAACCCTCCGCCATTTATCATTCTAATCACCTGAAATAGAACGATAAAATTTGCAGCCGACTTTCCGACCCCCAAACCAACCCCCAAATTCGCAGCCGATTGATGCAGACGGGTGTGGAAGGTAGAGCCGGCCCATGAAATTCAGACAGGACGATAGGTGGATTTTCTGCCTGAGAGCGGCGAGGATTGCCGCGGATCAGGAGAGCAGAATGACGAAACCGACGCGCCGGAATCACACCCCGGCCTTCAAGGCGAAGGGGCGATGGCCGCCCTCCGAGGCGAAAAGACGCTGACGGAACTTGCTCAGCAGTTCGAGGTTCACGCGACTCAGATCACGACATGGAAGGCTCAACTGGTCGACGGCGTGGCCGGCGTTTTCGGTGGCTGATTTGGCGGTGATGCGGCGAATCGACACTCTGCACCTCGACCATCCGTTCGCGGGCAGCCGAATGCTGCGCGACCTGCTGAATGCTGAGGCAATAAAAATCGGCCGCGAGCATGTCAAAACATTGATGAAGAAAATGGGGGTCGGGGCTCTGTACCGCCGACCCAACACCTCAAAGCCGACACCAGAGCATAAGATATCCCCCGATCTTCTACGAGACATCAAGGTTGATCATCCGAATCAGGTTTGGGCCACGGATATCACGTATATTCAGATGGCGCGCGGCTTTGTTTATCTGGTCGTTGTCCTTGACTGGTTCAGTCGCCGGGTTCTGTCCTGGCGGGTCTCGATCACCCTGGAGGTTGATTTCTGCCTCGAGGCGGTCGAGGAAGCTCTGGCAAGATACGGCAAGCCCGAAATCTTCAACAGCGACCAGGGCAGCCAGTTCACCAGCATGGACGGCAAAGGGGCTTGGCGCGACAACGTGTTCGTCGAGCGGCTCTGGCGTTCCGTCAAATATGAGGAGGTCTACCTCAAGGCCTACGATACGGTCGGCGAGGCGCGCGCCTCTCTCGGGCGATATCTCGAATGCTTCTACAACCAAAAAAGACCGCACTCCAGCCTTGACCGTCTGCCCCCCGATCAAGCCTACTTTCAGAACTTGGCGCAGCTCGCGGCAGCATAAATTTCACCGCCCAGGCAATGGCACACCATGGCAACCGGCAGAGAACCCACCTAAAAAACGCGGCCCCCTGTCCGAACAAACCGGGCCAGCTCTCGAGTCCATGCCCTGTGCTTAAACTGCGCTAAATCGGCAGGTCAAACAAAATCTGACATCGCCAAAACTCACGCATTTACAGTATGTTAGCGCAG
>CAIZDL010000140.1 GCA_903931735.1 uncultured Rhodospirillales bacterium | reverse complement strand
TCCGTTGTCGAAACCTGTCGCCGCCGACATCTCGATCCATGGTCCTACATCGCTGACACCCTCGCCCGTGCCCGCGCGGGTATCCGTCATAACGCCATCCCCGCCACGGCTTGATCAACAGGGGGAGAGTGAACGGTTACCAAGCGCAACGGCGCACCACGGTTTTTGGCGCTGAACGCAAAGAGTACTGAAACCTCCAGGCTGTGGAATCCAGCCGTAACGACCCCTCTCAAATAGGGATATGTTTGGAAACTGCATCTTATCGTTGCTTTATAACGCTCCTGGTGGAGCGGGAGGCGTTGGGGGTGGGGGCGGTTTCCTCGGCGTCGAGCACCACGTCGTTGTCTTGGGCGTAAATCACGCAGCCTTCGTCTCGGAATTTTGCACAGCTTTCCAGGGCGGCTGCTGCGGCTTCTTCCACCGTTGCGCGTCCGGTCACGGTCGCCCATGCGCCCGCCGGGTGGATGGCCAGCGCCTTGTGGGTTTTTGCCGTGGTAAACAGGGGCATTTTAGCGTCGCGGGCCGCTTGGGCGATAAACGGAACATCCGCGGCGGTGAACCGGCCGCTGCCCTTGAGTGTAATGGGGGTAGGGGCGAGCGAGCGCGGATCCGTATTCGCCACGGTGCCGTTGGTGGAATAAAGAATACATGGCTCCTCGTTGTAGTATTGGCAGCGCTCTAAAACCCGCCGCTGCGCCTCATCATCGGTTAAGTGGCCGTCTGAATTGACGAGAAAGGCGTAAGCGCCGCTTTTCCCCACCGCGAGCGCCTTGGGCGATGCCCCAGACTGGTACCCCGCCAGTGCCGCCCGTCTGGCATCTGTGAGATAGGGGGTTTTGGCGGGGTTGAAGGGGGTTGAGGTCTGTGCTGGCGCCTCAACCCTTCCTTGGGGAGTGGTTTGACGTGGCGGCAGGGAGAGCGCCGCGAGTTTGGCCTTGGCCAACCCAGCAAAAACGCCAACCGGGAACTGGGTCAGGTAAGCCCGATAAAAGGACGGATCATTGCTATTCTTGATCGTTTCCCAATAGAGCGCCTCTTTATCTGCGGACATAGCGGGAAAAGCGGGGGCGGCAGGCATGGCCGCCGCTTGCACCGGGGCCGCCTCCGCTCCGGGCGTAAAATAAAACTGCCCCTCGATTGGCGATGTTGCTAGCCAGGGTTGCTGTGTCCCGCTTGTTTTCTTTTTTACCGAGACGCCGACGTCGTTAAAAACTTCAAACACCGAGCGCCCGGGTGCGCGGATCGATGCCACCAGCGCTTCGGTGAAGGGACTGTTGCCCCCGGCGCCATCGGCGGCGACATTGCCCGGCTGGGTAGCATAACTGATTACGGTGCCGCTTGGCGCTTGCATTTGCGCCAGCCCGCCCGAGACCGCCCGCATCCCCCGGTTGGCAAAGGGGTTGTTCCGGCAGGCGTCAAGAATAATGACGTTGAGCCGGTTGCCAGCGTGGGTCATCTCGTCGAGTACGTAGTTGACATCGACCAATTCATATTTGACATCGGCCTCGCTGGCAAGACTAGCGCTCACCGGAACGAGATAGTTGGACCCGGAGATCTGAATACCATGGCCGGCGTAATAGAAAAGACCAATCGCACCGCCCCGTAATTGTTGGCCAAAGCTGCGAATCGCCTGCTCGGTTCCGGCCCGGTCGAGGTCGAGCATGACTTTGCCCCCAACCAGCTCAAACCCCGCGCCACGCACGGCTTCGGCGATCACGCGGGCATCGTTGGGCGGATTGGTTAGGGGGGGCGCGTTGCGATAGGCGCCATTGCCAATCACCAGCGCCACCCGTCGCTCCTTCGCCACAACCGGAGCGGGAGGAATTAGCTTGACGCCGCGACTATCTTGCGCCGCCGCCGGACCGGGCATCGCGGTACTTGCCCCAAAGAGGAGACCCGCCCCAAGAGCGGTGATGGTGGCAAACAGAAGCGCCGCCCTGACCCGTGCGCCCGACTTAACATCCATCGCTTCCGCTCCTTGCCGCAGCCACTCCGCCATCAACATACCTGTTTTGGTGGCCTTGGTGTAGGTGCCCCGAAAGAAATTGCGCGCCCGGGGCGCGATTGTGGATTGGCGTTGCCAGCACAGTTTGTGGGTTGCATACTCGCAAGGTGGGTATCTTGCGCCGGATCGAAGGAGATTCCAATGGGGAGCATTCCAAATTACGACGATTTGCCAATGCATTGGGTTGGAGATTGGGCGGGGCGCCGGGCTGCTTTGACGCCCAATCGGATCGCTCTTTATGACTCATTCACCAAGAAAACATACAGTTTCCACGAAATGAATGACCGCGCCTGTCGGGTTGGCGCTTATCTGACCGATGTGTTGGGGCTGCGTAAAGGCGATGTTCTCGCGTTGATTTGCCGCAACCGGGTCGAGCCCATCGATATTTATTTGGCGTGTGGGAAATTGGGAATTATTTTGGCTCCGCTGAGCCAGCGGTTGAAGAAGCCGGAACTGGATGATTTGCTGGCCCGCCTTAAACCGGCCGCCCTCTTTCACGAAAATCAATATGCCGACATTATTGAGAGGCTCGCAGTTCCCGCCACGGTTCGGTCGGTCATTAACATTGATGGCGATCAGAACTTGTTTGAAACCGTAATCTTGAAGACTGCGGCGAGGGAGGTGAATATTCCGCTCGCCATGAGAGATGTTTGTCTTTACGTCCATACTGGCGGCACCACCGCAGTGCCGAAAATTTGTATTGTATCCCATCGGCAAATGATTTGGAATTCGGTTGATCTGCACGCGACCGGGGTGGTTGGTGCGTTTAAAAATGTATTGATTACGTTTCCCTTCTTTCATGTTGGGGGGTGGAATACGTTTACGCCGCTTTTTCATGCCGGAACCACAAGTGTTTTAATGCGCGAATTCAATGCCGGCTTGGTATTAGACTTGATCCACGAGGGACGGGTCGAGAATTTTGGAGCGGTCGAGGCGATGTTGCAATTTATGATCGCCCACCCGAAGTTTAGTGGGACAGATTTTTCAAGATTGAAGGCGATTACCACTGCCGCGGCACCGTGTTCTAAGGCTGTGATGCAGATATTCTTGGATAAAGGTGTTCCTATTAGCCAAACCTATGGGATGACGGAAGCCGGGCCGTCTAATTTTGCCTATATCGCCCGCACCGAGTCTATGGAGGAGTTGCTGGCGAATTCGGCGAGCATTGGTACCTCAATGTTCCATTGCGACGCCAAAATCATCGATCAGGACACCAGAGAAGACGTAAAGGTGGGCGATATTGGTGTCTTATGTATGAGGAGCCCGCATAATTTTGACGGTTATCTTAACGATCCGGCCCGAACTGAAAAAACGATCGATCATGAGGGATGGATTTATACCGGGGATTTGGCGATGCGGGATCAAGATGGATTGATCTTCATTAAAGGGCGGGCTGATAATATGTTTATTTCGGGAGGCGAGAATATCTCCCCAGAAGAGATCGAGCAAAGCTTGGCTAAACACCCTGCCGTTGCGGGGGCGATTTGCGCCGGTATTCCCGATAATAAATGGGGGCAGGTGCCGGTTGCACTGGTGATTTTCCATGCCGGCAGGAGTGCTACCGAAGATGAACTAAAGAAAATATGCCTGGATAATCTGGCGGATTATAAGGTTCCTAAGCAGATTCGACAGGTTTCTGAGTTACCGTTGACGGGCGCGGGGAAATTGAACCGTAACGCTGTGGTTTCGGTTTTTTCGTGATGGTAGAAAACGGGGCGTTAGCCACGGCAGCGCCTTGTTCGCTCTATCGTCAACCGGGCGCTCTGTCGGTTGGAGCATGATGCGATCAAGCGGAACCGCATCATGCTCCAGTTTTTTGTTTTTAGAACGGATACCCGCTATGGGGGGAGCCCCCCCCCGAAGCAGCCCGCTCTAATATGTTAGTTTTCGAATGCCTTGCATAAGTAATCGATAGACATTGGCGAGGCTTAAAATGTTCTCAATGTCAGTGCTCGTGTAGCCGAGGGTTTTTCCGATGTTAGAGAGAACATTTTTTTCTTCAATGCAAACGATAGTATCACTGACCGCCAGCCGTGCTAACTCAATCATCAGGATTGCACGGCCGTCGCCCTTGGGGAAGATGCTTGGTAGTTTGCGGACATCGATATTATCGGGAATATCATCATCACTTATTCCCAATTCTTCTCGAAGTTCATCGATAATATGCGACTCGACGGGAGTGATGCGCTGATCCAATCTTGAAAGATTTTGTATGATGGCCATGAAGGCCGATCTCTGATCGTTGGTCAACTTGAACAGTAGCATTGGTCCGCTCCGTTTATCACTTGATCCGTGGTGTATATATCATAGGTATAACGTAAGTGGGGGAATTCTGCGCCCCGGGGGCTGGCGGAAGCTATAAATCAAAGGCTTGTTTGAGCGCGGTAATGGTCGCGTCACGAGAGTAATGTTTGGCGGTGGCTTGGCCTGCGGCCAACATGGCATGGTATTTCTTGTCATCATTGGCAATCCAGCCAATTACAGTGGCCAGAGCGTCGGCAACTTCTTCGGTATAGTCGGCGCCAAACCAATGGCCGTTTTCGGGTGTCGCATATTCAAGACCGCCATAGCCATGATAGCCGACGACGGCGGTCCCGGCCGACATTGCTTCGAGGGGCACGAGGCCCAGGGATTCCAGTTGTCCAAGTGATAGCAGAACGGTCGATTTTCTTAGGGCCGATGCTACGCATGTTTCCGAGGTATTCAGGAGGTTTATCCATGGTATCTGGCGTAATGCTGGATATTTATGGTGAAGTATTTCACGAATGAGTTTCGGAATTCCGGCCATTTTACGTTCTGAGTAGGCAATTTGCATGAGTTTTTTTTCGGGATAGAAATTTTTGGGGTCGATATAGGGCGGGATAATGTGCGAATTCAGCCCGAATACACGCTTAAAGAATTGTTGGGTCGAGCTTGCTGGGACTATAAACTTTGTGAAGCCAAGCTCTTGGTAGGATTGAGCCGGGATCAAATCATTAAATGAATAATGTTGATTTTGTGAGAAGAGTATTTTCTGGCAGGGCAGCTTTTTGGTAACCAGATCGCGAATGGAGCCGACAAATAATTCGGGGAACACCAGGGCATCGTGTGGCGTCAGGGTGCAATCGCGGATGACCGGCGCTGTGCTGTCAAACCATGACGCCCGCCCATCTGGTTGCCAGATCGCCGATTTATGGCCAATCTCGTTAAGAAGTTCAACATTGCGGTACATCGTCTTGATACCGCCGGCGATGTGATCGCTTTTGAAGAAACTGACAAAGTAAATAGCCATAATGTATCTTTCTGTGCGGTATGTTAAAGGCCAGACTGGCTATTTTGCGCACCAACATTGCCACAGTTGGCGATATACGGCTTCCAGATCCAGGGTAAACCGGGTTTCAGCGCACAAGGGTGAGGCTTTCATGCGCGTGCGCTGCCCCAACCGCCAGTCGGCCAATTGGTCTGGATTTGCGGCGAGGTCGGCGGCTTTTTGGATGAACGCGTCCTCGGAGCCAGCAACCAACCTATTGGCGAGGCCGATTTCGGTTAAAAATGCCTGGGTTTGGCGGGAAACCGGCCGTTCGCCCGGCAGGGTCAACACGGGAACGCCCATGTAGAGCGCCTCGCAAGTAGTCAATCCGCCCGAGAAGGGAAACGGGTCGAGGGCGATATCAATGTCACTGTATTCGGCAAGCATTATTGGATGAGGAGAAAAGCCGCGTAGCTCTAATCGTCCGGGATTTCCTCCAAGATCAGAAAAAGTTCGGGAGATGCGGGCGCGTTCTCCCGCCTCGGACAATGTTTTCCACTTGAGGAGAAGCCGGGAGTTGGGAACGGCATCGAGCACTCGCGCCCACAGCCGTAGCACATCGGCATTTATCTTGGCGATATTACTAAAACTGCCAAAAGTTACGGCCTGCCGGGAGAGGCAGGGGGGCGCGGCGACCTCCGGGGCGTAGGCGGGCGGGACGTAACAAACGCGGCCGTGGGGCAGCCGAACCACGGGCTCGGTAAACCATCGCTCCGCCCCAAGGGAAACGGTGGCGGCGTCCATCAAGATGGCATCGAAGGTGGTAAGGCCGGTGGTTTCCCAGTACCCGAGCCAGCTCACCTGCACCGGCGCCGGTTTTTGGGCGAACACCGGCAAACGGTTGTAGGCGGTATGGCCGGCGAGATCGACAAGGATATCAATGCCATCGGCGCGGATTCGGTCGGCCATCGCGGTATCGCTGAGCCCGGCGGTGTCGCACCAACCTCCCGAGGCGAGCGTTTTGAGCCGGGCGGTCAGGTCGTCGCAACGCCGGGTTTCGGAGTAACAATGAATGGTAAACCGCTCGCGGTCGTGGTTGCGGAGCAGGGGCTCACAGAAGTATCCAACAACATGCTGGCGAAAATCTCCTGAAACATAGCCAATGCGCAGTTGGCGCTCTGGCGTGCGGAGGTTGGCATGGGGGGCAACCGGGGCGCAAAAGTGGCGGCCAAATTCCCGGTGCTCGGCTAGAAGTCGATCGGCTGTGATGCCCGGCGAATAGCTGAGTGTCATTAAAAGATTACTATGGGCATCCCTGAAATCGGGGCGCAGTGTGAGCGCTTGGCGATAATAGACTTCGGCTTCTGAAAATCGGCCTAACTCTTGGCAGCATTTTCCGAGATTATTGGGGGCTTCGGCGTGGTCGGGGTCGAGCGCCCGCGCCCGCTCAAAGCAAGCCATCGCCTGGGTGAGGTGCCCTTGCTCCAGGAGCGCGATGCCCAAATTGTTGTGGACGTCGGCCCGCTCCGGCCACAGCGCCAGCGCTTGGCGGAAGTGCGGCACCGCCCGTTCGGGAAAACCTTGGGATTGCAGGAGGTTGGCAAGGTTGTAGTGCGCCCCGGGATAGTCGGGTTTCAGCATCAGCGCGCGCCGATAACAGGCCCCGGCCACGTCGAGTTGCCCGAGCCCAAAATGGGCGTTGCCGAGATTGTTATGGTATGAGGGCTCGGCATCATCAAGGGCGATGGCCTCGCCAATCAGCGCCACCGCTCGTTCGCTGCACCCGGTTTGGTGGCACAGCACGCCAAGAAGATGGCGGCAGTCAGCGTGGTTCGGCGCCCGGTTCAAAACCCACTCGTAAAGCGCTGCGGCGTCGGCCAGCCTTCCGGCTTGATGATAGGTTAGCGCCTGGGCCAGCCGGTCCTGGATGATTTGCCGTCCGCCATCATCCGGCCTATGCTTTGGGCTCATTGGTGATCTCGCAAGGATAGACGATGAAATGGGCCAGCCGTCCTCCTGATAAGATTGATCACTTTACGGCGAATTGCCACAGCTTTATTTCTGATCGTTGCCTAACCTCGTGGCGTGGCCGGTGCGGTTTCCGCGTCGGGCGGAACGCACCAGCGCACGAGGCGACGGCTTATTTCGGTGAGGGAGAGGACGAGGTGAGCAACCCCGGCCTCGATCACCGCGCTCGGCATTCCGCCGATGATGCAGCTTTCGGGCGTTTGGACCAGAACGGGAAAACCCTTGGCGGCGAAGGCCTTGGCGCCAAGGGTGCCATCGCAGCCCATGCCGGTCATGATCACGGCCACGGGTGAGGCGGTGGCGGTGATGGCCGAGGCGAACAGGGCATCAACCGATGGATGAATGGTGCCTTCGGTTGGGTAGGTCCGGGCCAGAACCAGCCGGCCGCCGCGCTTGCGCACCGCCGAATCCTCCCCGCCGGGCAGAATGACGATCTGCCCCGCCCGCAGCTCCATGCCGTCGTGGCCTTCGATCACATCAAGGCCAGTATCAAAGGCGAGGTGGCGGGCGAAGCTGGTGGTAAACATTGGTGGCATGTGCTGGGCGATCACAACCGGGCACTGCAACACGCCGGTGGCGCGGAGAAAGTCGGCCATGATCTTGGGGCCGCCGGTCGAGACGCCAATCGCCACCAGATCAACCGCCGCCGAGGGCGCGACAATCGGGCCGTGACCGGCGGGCTTGGCAACGCGGAACCGGGGGCGGGAGACCGGCTTTGGAATGGCCCAGTGCAGAATTTTGCGGCGCAGCTCCCGGTCGATCTGCACGATATCGAGTTGAACGAAGGACGAGGATTTTGAAATAAAATCCACCGCGCCAAGCTTGAGGGCGCGCAATGTTTGCTCGGCGCCGGGTTGGCTCAGGCTGCTGACCACGATGATTGGCACCGGGCAGGCGGCCATGATTTGCCCGATGGCGGCGAGCCCGTCCGTCCCCGGCATTTCGAGGTCCATGGTCACGACATCGGGCTTGAGGCGCATCGCCATATCGACGGCGCTGCGGCCATCGCGGGCCTCGCCGACCACCTCGATCCCATCAATGCGGTCGATCATCTTGCGGATGGCCAGCCGCATGAAGCCGGAGTCATCGACCACCAAGACCCGGATGTGGCGGGAAAAGCCGGGGACTGGCGCAGCGGTGGGGCGATCGGGGGTGCCGTCCATGGGCTAATGCAGCCCGACGCCATCGGCGTCTATCTGCACCGAGGCTTCGGCAAGCCGAAAGAGGTCGTCGCCGTCGAGGATCAGGATAACCCGGCCATCGCCAAGGGTGGAAGCGCCGCCGACACCAGGGATCGCTGCGAGCTGGGGGTGAATATCCTTCACGAAAAGGTCTTGGCGGCGATAGAGCCGGTCCACGATCAGGCCGATGCGCTGGCGCCCGTTTTCAATCACCACCACGGGAAAGCGGGTCGGCGCGCCCGCAGCCGGCGGGTGGCCGAGCAGGCAGGTCAGAGGAAACACCGGCAAAAACTGGTCGCGCAGGATCATGGCGCTTTGGCCCCGCACCGTTTGGACTTCGGCGGCGGTGACGTGGCAGGTTTCGGCGAGATAGCGGTCGGGGATCGCCATGATGTTGCCATCCGCCGCCACAATCAGCGCCGATTGGATGGCGGCGGAAAGCGGCAGCGAGAGGATAAAGCAGGTGCCTTTGCCGGTTTCGCTATCCACGTCGATGGTGCCGCCGACGCGGCTTACGTTGGTCCACACCACATCCATGCCAACGCCGCGCCCCGATGTTTCGGTGACGGCGGCGGCGGTGGAAAATCCGGGCTGGAAAATGAAGCGGCACATCTCGCGGTCGGTGAGGCGTGCCGCTTCCGCAGCCTTGATCAGCCCCCGCTCGACCGCGATCCGTCGAACGGTGGCGATATCGAGCCAGGCGCCGTCGTCCCGCACTTCGATCATCACCCGGTTGCCCTTGCGGGATGCGCTGAGGGTGATGGTGGCGGCGGCGGCCTTGCCGGCCCGGCGACGCTGCTCGGGCGATTCAACGCCATGATCGATGGCGTTGCGCACCATGTGCATGAGCGGGTCGGCCAACGCCTCGACCATGCCCTTGTCGATGCGCACCGAGCCGCCGTCGATCTCCAGCCGGACCTGTTTGCCCATGTGCTGGGCAAGATCGCGCACCACCCTCGGGAAGCGGCCAAATACGGTGTCGACCGGCACCACGCGCAGTTCCAGCACCCCTTCCTGGAGGCGGGAAAGAGAGGCCGCATAGTTGCCTTCAATCTGGCGGATGCGGTCAACATATTGGTGCAGAACGTCGACGACGCCAATCAGCGCCTCGGCCTCGGGCCGGTCGCCATCTTGGGAGAGTTGATGCAGGCCCCGGCGCAAGCTTTGCAGCGCGCTCCCGACCAGGGATTCCTGCATCGTGAGGCTGAGGGCGCCGTTGAGCGAGATCATCTCGCCGATTTGGTTGAGCAGGCTGTCGATCGCCTCGCCGCGAACACGGAGCATCGATTCGCCCCGCCCGGATGTGTCCGCCTCGACGGCACTCTCGGCGCCAACGGAAGGGGGCGGCGAGGGGGGCGCTGCCCGCCGGGCGTGCGCTGCTGCGGCGGGCGCGACCGGAACCGGGGCGGCCTCGGTTTTGAGTTGGCACGGCGAAACCTGGATGAAACTGCCAGCGGGGTCGATCTCGGCGGCGCGTGCGATCACCGCTTCCGGCGGGTCCATCGATGCCATTAAAAACTCAAACCACGTCTCGCCGGCGATGAACACCGAGCGGTTGGTGATCGGTTTGACTTGGCTTTCGGTCCAAGCCAGAAAAGCTTGGGTCAGTTCGGGCGATTTTTCCGGATTTGCCAGCACTTCGTAAAGGTGAAGGTAGCCGACCTGCACCAGATCCATGATGTGCGCAATGTTCTCGGGCGAGAGCATTTCGATTAGCGCCGGCTTGATCTCCAGGGTCGCAAGAAAGCGTTGTCCAACCTTAACCGGCGCCAGAGACGCCCGCGCGGGATTGAGGGTGTTGCGCAGCGATTTGCGGAACTCGGCGGTAAATTGGCTGGCAACTTCGGGGGTAATGTCGGCCCGTTGCTCGGGCACGCGGGTGCGGTCCACCACGGTGCCGAACACGGTGGTGAGAGCGCTGCGGGTCAGCGCGGTGGTCTCACCACTCAGAAAAACCTCGCGGCCGGCGACGCGGGAGAAAACATCTTCCACCACCAGCATGACATCGGCGGCGCGCGGCCAATCGAGAAACAACACAAACGAATAGAGCAGTCTTGCGAGTCCGGCAACTTCTTCTGCAAGTTCCTCATCGTTATCATAAGGAGAGGTTGGCCCCTCTATTTCGCAGCTAAAGAGTGATAACGCCTGGATGATGTTGCAGTAAGTTTCATGAAGTTCGTCTTCGAAGGCGCGGCCGAGAACTCCCTTCAGATCGGAAATCAGGTCGTCATCTCCTTCGGGACCGGCCGGGCCGCAAATTTCCTTTTGCAGCTCGCCGATTTGCCCCAGTAACCGCAGCAGCGCTTTGCGGGCATCGGGATAAAGCCTCCGTCCCTCGGCGCTCTCGACGATGGCCGCAAGGGCGCGCATGTGGTCCACCAGGGCGTAGTAACCCATGGTATCGGCGGCATGTTCGATCCGCTCGATTGCGTCCAACGTGTCGGCAAAGACTTTTGTTTGCGCAAAGTCGGCGGAGAGTATCCGGGTAAATACCGGCAGTTCGGCGCGGAGCAGGTCGCCGAAAATGCTCAGCATTTCGGGGTTTTCGCGTGCGGCTTCCCGGGGGGAGACATTCTCCAGGGGTTCGGGTTCGGGCGGGGCTTCGCCTGTCTCCCGGTCTTGGTCCGGCGTGGGCAGGGGCGCGCCGCACCCAAGGCGCTCGAAGGCCTGTTTCAAGGCGGCGAGAACGGGTTGCGGGGCCGGCTGATCGCGGCGCTCGGTCAGGGCGTGCCGCCGCCCGGCTTTAAGCGTATCGAGGGCGGGCAGCAGCACGGCCACCAAATCGGCGTCGAGCGGTGTGGTGCCGTCGCGAACCAGAGAAAGCAGAGATTCAGCGGCATGGGCGACGCTTTCCATGCCGGAAAGGTCCATCGAGCGCGCAAGGCCCTTAATCGAGTGGAAGGCGCGAAACAGCGACGCCACCTGCTCGGCCGTTACCACGACGCCGGTTTCGGCGGTCAGCAAAACCGGCTCGATCGCCTCGAGATGTTCTTGGGTTTCAGCTTCAAATTCGCGCCAGAGCGCCGCGATGAAATCAGACATAGGCGGGCTGCAATGGGGCTAACGCCAACTCGGTCGTGGCGGGGTCGCGTGGCAGGGGTTCATTGTCTTCACTGCGAAAGCCAACCGCTTTACACATCGCCTGTAAGATCTCGTGGCTCTTCTTTTGCTTCAAATCCAGACTAAAAGCCCCCGATGGCTTGGGGATCACGGCAAAAGCACCAAATCGCCGCGCCTCGGTGGCGTTTAACGAAGCGGCCTGGGTAACGGAGGAGATAACAATTGTTTTGGCTTTGGAAGAGAGCATCAGGCGCTTGAGGGTATCGATGCCGTCCATTTCCGGCATTTCAATGTCGAGTAAAATGAGGTCGGGTTTCAAGCGTTGTGCCAGTTCCAGCGCCACCCGACCATTTGCGGCCTCGCCCACGACCTCAAAACGCTCGTCGCTCGACGCGATCTGAATCACGATCGATCGCATCATCATCGAGTCGTCAACGACGAGAACTTTTTTCTTCATGGACCCCTCCGGACCTCCGGTAGAGAATATTAAAAAAGTTACCAAACCCTTACCGTAATTGGCTTGGCGGGGATAATCATTAGAGCGGGTCGCGACGGGGGAAGCGCCCCGTAGTGTTGATCCGCTCAAAGGGTCAAGCTATCGAGAGCGCTGGGGTCGAGGATTGGCATCAATGCCCGGTCCACCCGGGCGATTTCGCCGATAAAGTGGGAGCCACCGCTGGCGGCTTTGATCGCCGAGACCGGCACTTTGATAATTCGCGACAGGCGATCGACCACCACCGCCCAGACCCCGCGAGTGCCGCGCGCCAGAACCAAAGCGGTACGCCGGGTGACGGTGCTGGGGCGGCCGAGGGGGCGGCGCAGGTCTGCCATTGGGACGACTCGGCCGGCGATTTCCACCATGCCGGTGAGGGCGGCGTGCTGATGCCCAGGCAGGCGCAGCGGAGGGCGGTGCTCGGCAATCCGTTCGACGCGATCGATATCGATGCCAAATGTTTCAGCGCCGATTAAGAAGGTCAAAAACCGGCGCTCGCGCTCTGGGACTTGGGGCGGTTGCGCGTCCGTTGCTTGTGCCGCAGGTAAAAACGATAACAGCCGATCATCCGCGCCGAGCAGGGTGCCAAGGTCGATCAGGCCGGTAAAGGCTTGATCCGGCGCAATGTGATAACCCGAGATGCCGCCTTGGGGCACGGTCAGCGGGTGCAGACCGGCGTTATCGAGGCGCCGCATTCCCAGGATGGCATCGACCGCAAGCCCATAGCGGCGGTTGTCATGATGGATCAGCGTCACCGGATAGCGTGGGCGCGACGGGGCCTCGGTTTTGCCGAGCAGGCGCGCCAGCGAGAGCACCAACAGCGGCGTGGCCCGGTGCGCGGTGAGGCCGAGAATCTCGGGCGGGGCGTGGGGCAGGCCAGTCACCCTGTCCGTTGTCATCACTTCTTGCACTTGGCCGAGTGGCAAAGCGTAAGGCTCGCCGTTGCAGCGCACGACCAGCGCTTCCGTTCGGGTGCTGGCGGCAGCGGCTTGGCTTGGGGCGGGCTGGCGCCGCTCAAGGTCGCCCAGGATGGCGACTGGCCGGCCGATTTTTACCGGCGGCAGATCGTCGATGCCCAAGCGGTCGAGGCGCAGCAGGGTGACGGGCCGCTCTTGCCAGGAAAATTCCCCCGCGATCAGGGGGCCGGCAGCAGCGTCGGGGGCTGCGATCTCGCCCTCGAGAATTTCGGTTTTATTAAGAACTTGGGCCACCCGCAGGGCGATCAACCGGCCGTTGATCCGGACCACCATCACCGCCGACGGATCGTCGGGGCGTGGCGGCAACCCGATGCGACGGCCAAGGTCGATTTGGGCGACAATTGACCCGCCCGCCGACACCATGCCTTCCACATCGCCGCCAACAAACGGCAACGGCGTCACCGGCACCGCATCCACAACTTTGTGGAGCGCCTTGGCGGGCAGGGCGAAGGCACGGCCCGCGATTTCAAAGATTACCAAATACGCCATTGAAGCCAGTCTTCCATGCCGGTGACAGCGAGGGCGGAAATGGAGGCGGTTATGAGAGTTGAAAAAGCTCAACTTTGGTACGGGCGTCGTTGGCGGTGCGGGACAAGTCGACCATCGCCGAGGTGATTTCTTCGGCGGCACCGGCGTTTGCTTCGCCGATCTTGGCGAGATTGGTAACGTTGGTATTCATCGCGGTCATCGCCGCCTGTTGTTGTTCCATTGCCGAGGCGATGGCTCGAATGAGCTGGGTCACCTCTTTCACGCTGGTAGAAATACCGTCCATCGTCTCACTGACCTGTTGCGACATATCCATGCCCCGCGAGGTTTCCTGGACCGCGGTTTCAATCAGTTGTTCGATTTCGTCCACCGAGGCGCCGGCGTGCTCGGCGAGTTTGCGCACTTCTTCCGCCACCACCGCAAAGCCCCGGCCGGCATCGCCAGCCCGTGCCGCCTCGATCGCGGCGTTCAGCGCCAGCATGTTGGTTTGGTTCGCGATGCGTGAAATGACATCGTTGATCGCGGCAATTCGGGTGCTGTTGTCCTTGATGATCTTCATGACCCGCAGCATTGCCGACGCATTCTTTTGCCCGGCCTCGGTCACGCCATCGACCTTCTGGGTGTGGTCGTTGGCGATCCGGCTGTTGTGGTTGACGTGGCTCACGGCGTCGGTCGATTGCTGGATGGCGCTGGCGATCTGCCGCACCGAATCGGCTTGGCTTTGGGCGCCATCGGAAACCTGGCTGATCGCGGCGCTCGCTTGCCCCACCGCCGAGGCCACCTGCCGGACATTTTCCAGCACCGAATAGAGTGTCTGGCGCAGAGCGCCGAGGGAGGTGTTAATGTTGTCACGCAACCGCGCAAGATCGCCCCGGACGTTGGTTTTGATCTGTTCGCGGAGATCACCCGCAGCGACCTTGGCCATAACGGCGTCGGTGGTGGTCACGAACTCATTGATTTCGGCCAGGAGTGTGTTGAGCGTCCCGGCCATTTCGGTCATTTCGTCCTGGCCTTTCAGCTCAATGCGGCGTGAAAGGGTGCCGGTTTCCAAAATGGCTTGCAGGTTGGCCTTAATGAAGTTGATCCGCGACAGAATATTTCTGACCAGGAAGATGCTGGAGAATAAGGCAACTAAAATGGCAACGCC
>CAIZDL010000139.1 GCA_903931735.1 uncultured Rhodospirillales bacterium | reverse complement strand
CCTACGCTGAACTCTACTCCGGCGATTGGGCGCACCCAACATGTAGTGGGTGTCTGCGTTAACCGGATAGGCAAGGATCGTCTAACAACGATCCCGGCCGGGGGCAAGTCTTTTTCTACGAACACCAAGCAAGCATGGGGGCGGGGGGCTTTCGCCGGGCGTGGGATGGAGGTTGGCGCTGCCGGTGGGGCGTCGTTTGCTGCCGGTGGGGCACCGTTTGGGGCGTGGTGAGTGCCCGCCTCTGCTGGTGGTTCTTTTCCTTGCCCCGTCACGTGTGCTATCGCTCGTTTCCGCTTCCGGTGAAGCCCGTTTCTGCCCGCTTCCGATGAAGCCTGTTTTTGCCCGCTTCCGATGAAGCCTGTTTTTGCCCGCTTCCGATGAAGCCTGTTTTTGAATGACGATGCCGCGCCAGATGACCATTTCCGTTCGTTTTGCTCCCAGTCCGACCGGCATGTTGCATGTGGGTAACATTCGGTTGGCGCTGGTCAACTGGCTGTTCGCCCGCAAGGCCGGCGGCTCGTTTTTGTTGCGCCTCGACGATACCGATGATGAGCGGTCGACCGCCGGGTTTGCCGCTGGCATCGAGCTCGATCTTACTTGGCTCGGCCTGACCTGGGATCGGTGGGCGCGGCAATCTGACCGGATGGACCGCTATTTGGAGGCGGCCGAGCGGCTCAAGGCGGCCGGGCGGCTCTATCCCTGCTATGAAACCGCCGAGGAATTGGGCCTGAAGCGCAAGAGCTTGCTCACACGCGGCCTGCCACCACTTTATGATCGCGCTGCCCTTCGCCTCACGGCCGACGATCGTGCCCGGTTTGAGGCCGAGGGCCGGCGTCCGCACTGGCGTTTTCGGATCGAGGCAGAGCCGGTGTCGTGGGCCGATCTGGTGCGCGGCCCGGCCCATTTTGGCGGTGCCACGCTGTCTGATCCGGTGCTGGTGCGCGAAGATGGGCGGATGCTCTATACTCTTTCCTCGGTGGTTGATGATGTGGACTTTCGTATCAGTCACATCATCCGGGGCGAAGACCATGTGACGAATACCGCCGTTCAGATCCAGCTTTTCAAGGCGCTGGGCGGGGCGGTGCCGGAGTTTGCTCATTTGCCGTTGCTCACCGACGGCGGCGGGCAGGGGCTTTCCAAGCGTCTTGGCAGCCTTAGCGTCGCCTCCTTGCGTGAGGAGGAGGGGCTGGAGCCGATGGCGCTGCTCAGCCTGCTCGCCCGCCTCGGCACCGCCGACGCCATCGAGCCCCAACAATCGCTGGCGGAATTGATCGCCGGCTTCGACATGACGCGGGTATCGCGGGCGACGCCGAAGTTTGATGCCGAAGAGCTGAAACGGCTTAACGCCCGGTTGCTTCACCAGATGCCCTTCACCGAGGCGCGCTCGCGGTTGGTGGCGCGGGGCTTCGCCGGGGTGGATGAGCGCTTTTGGCTGGCGGTGCGCCCTAACCTCGACCGGTTGGCCGATATTGGGGCTTGGTGGCAGGTGACGCACGCTCCGGTGACGCCGACCGCGCCTGATCTGGAGTTTACCCGAGTCGCGGCGGCGCTGCTCCCGCCCGAACCGTGGACCGAGGCGACCTGGGCCGTTTGGGTCGAGCGGATCAAGAGCGAGACCGGCGTTAAGGGGAAGGCGCTGTTCTTGCCGCTCCGTCTCGCGCTCACCGGCCGCGAGCATGGACCGGAGTTAAAAAACCTGCTACCGCTGATCGGTCGGGAACGGGCGCTGGCCCGCCTCTCGGGCAGCATCGCGTAATCGGATTCCGGGCCATGCCTCTCGATCTTTATAATACCATCACCCGCCGTAAAGAGCGTTTTGAGCCGCTGGAGCCGGGGCGTGTCGGGCTTTATGTTTGCGGCCCAACGGTTTACGACTTTGCACATATCGGCAACGCCCGGCCGGTGGTGGTGTTTGATGTGCTCTATCGGCTGTTGAAGACGCTGTATCCGGTGGTGACCTATGTTCGCAACATCACCGATGTTGACGACAAGATCATTAAGGCTGCGGTGGAAAATGGCGAGGCCATCGAGGCACTCACCCAGCGTACGGCCGGCGCCTACCACCAGGATATGAAAGCCCTCGGCGCGCTTTCTCCCGATATTGAGCCGCGCGCGACGCAGCATATCGGGCAAATGATTGCGATCATCGAGGCGCTGGTTGCGTCGGGTCATGGCTATGCCGCCATGGGGCATGTGCTGTTTCACGTCCCTTCCATGGCCGATTATGGTTTGCTCTCGCGGCGTAGCCAAGATGAATTGGTGGCCGGCGCGCGGGTTGAGGTTGCGCCCTACAAACGCGATGCCGCCGATTTCATTTTATGGAAGCCGTCTACGCCCGATCAGCCCGGTTGGGATAGTCCTTGGGGGCGGGGGCGTCCGGGGTGGCACATTGAGTGTTCGGCGATGTCCGGCCATTATTTGGGTGAAACCTTCGATATTCATGGCGGCGGGCTGGATCTGATCTTTCCTCATCATGAGAATGAGATCGCTCAATCGAGCTGTGCCCACGGTGGCGCGCCGCTGGCACGGTTCTGGGTCCATAACGGCTTTGTCACCGTGAACGGCGACAAAATGTCGAAGTCGCTGGGGAACTTTTTCACCGTCCGGCAACTGCTGGGCGAGGGTTATGTCGGGCAGGCGATTCGGCTGGCCCTGCTGAGCGCTCATTACCGTCAGCCGTTGGACTTCAGTAAAGATAGCCTCGTGCAGGCCAAAAGCGCGCTGGATCGTTGGTATAACGCCCTGCGCTCAGCCGGCCCGGCGGCCGATGGCGTCGAGGTTTCGGCCGCCGATGTTGAGGAGTTGTTGTTTCCAACCTTGGCGGCGCTCGAAGATGATTTGAACACGCCGTTGGCCATCAGCCATCTTCATGAGTTGGCCGGGCACCTCAATAAGGCCCATACCCCGGTCGACCAAGCGCGCACCCGCGCCGCATTGCTGGAAGCGGGGGCGCTGCTGGGGGTGTTGGGGCAAGATCCGGAGGCGTGGTTCAAAGGCGCCACCGGTGAAGCCGCAGCCGAGGGCCTTTCCGATGCCGCCATCGAGGCGGGGATTGAGGCTCGAGCCGCCGCCCGCAAGGCGAAAAATTTTGCCGAGGCCGATCGCATCCGGCAAGACTTGGCCGCCGCTGGTATTATCCTTGAGGATGCCGCCGGAAAAACCACCTGGAAGCGCTCGTAACCGGCGCCCCTCTTGCGCCGTTTTTGCTTGCCAGGCTCAGATGGTATCGGTGATCACGCGGGCGATCGCAAGGTGGTCAATGACCTCTTGAACGGTCCGGCCTCGATTGCGAGGGGGCGGGACTAAACGCTGTGGGATGCGGTGATCTTCATCGGCCCCACCACCCAACAGGCGGCTTGAATCCAATCATAGATTTGTAATGCCAAAATAAAATGACCGGTCATCCTCCATAATACCAAAGGGTGAAGGGTTTCTCGGGCATTGGGTTCCATCATGAATATTGTATTTAGAGCATGGTGCGACCAAGAGAACCCGCCTCATGCTCTAGCTTTTTGTTTTCAGAGCGGAGGCAATTGGCGGATCGGCGATTTCCGGGACTCTGGGGTGGGGGATTGTTCGCTGTGACATGGTGTCACGCTCCGGTGCCGGGACTGGTCATGTAAATTGGCTCAGGGGTGGGTTTCGGTTTGCGGCAGGGGCTCAGTGGTGTAGCGGCACAACGGAGGCCAAGCGGCCTATGGATGACGACCTGCGGCGTGCTCTGACGGAAGGGCGCTTGGTGATGAAAGCGCGCACCATCGTGTTGATGGGGGTCTGGAGCCTCCTTGCGGTGCTGATCGGGATTTTGACCGTTGGCACCGGGTCCGCATTTGTGGTGGTGGTCGCGCTCAGTTTCTTGGCCCAGATCGGGTTCATTCTCGCCGTTCATTGGTGCTGGAAGGATCTGGAGCGATGACGCCACGGTGTTGAGCCGGAGCATTGGTTTGCGGTCAGTGGCGATCCTGATCGGAGCGGAGTTCGATATGCCCTTGATGCCATGGACCGAAGACTTGAGCGTGGGTGTCGAGGAGCTGGATGCCGACCACCGACAATTGTTTGCCATGGTCAATGCACTCTTTGATGCTGTGGAGGGCGGAAGCAGCGGCGATCTTCTTGCCGCTTTCTTCGATGCGCTGGTCGATTACACCCGGGATCATTTCGCCCGCGAGGAAGCCTTGATGGCGGCCTGTCATTATCCAGGCCTGCCCAGCCACAGGATGGAGCATTTTCAGCTTGCCGAGCGGGGGCATCAGTTGCGCGGGCAATTTCTTTTGGGTGACGCCGAGCCGGTGAGCCGCGATTTGCTGGGGCTGTTTAACGGCTGGCTCACCACCCACATCCGGATTACCGACGGCGCTTACATCGGCTGCGTTGGCGTTGGGGCTGCTGGAAACTGAGCCCCGACTAGCACTAGTATGTCATCGTCGCGCCGGCCGGTTTGGGCTCGGATCGTCGGCATGATTTTGTGTGCGGGGAGAACGTCTGTGGCGAGGCAATCGGTGGCGAGACACTTTGTGGTGAGGCCGTGGCGGGTCCGGGCCGGGATGACGGCGGCGGCAGTGATGGCGGCTTTGTTGGTGGCACAGCCGAGCCGGGCGGAAGTATCGCTGCTGGCGCCGCCCGGGCTGCTCGCGGCGGCAACATCGGGCGATGTGGAGAAAATCCGGACCATGGTGGCTCACACCAAACGGCCCGACGTTAACGATGGCTATGGGAACACGCCACTGATTATTGTGATCAAGAGTGGTAATGCCGAGGCAGTAAAGGTGCTGCTAGAAGCTGGCGCCCACCCCGGTGCGGCAGATAACGAGGGCAACAGCGCACTGATCTGGGCGGCCGAGGGCGGCGATACCGGCATCGTTCGGCAGCTTTTGAAGAAGAACGCCAGGGTAGATCAGGAAAACCGTCAGGGCTTGACCGCGTTGATGGCCGCCGCCCGGAAGGGCAATGCCGATGTTGTCGACGTGCTGATCAAGATCGGCGCAGAGGTTGCTAAAGTTGATTACACGGGGCGTGATGCGCTGGCCTGGGCCAAGGATAGCCGCAATCCCCGGGTGGCCGAAGTGTTGCGCCGGTCCGGGGCGCATTGAGCGGAGACCGATTGGGTATGGCGCTTTCCCATGTCATTGGCGGCCCTGGGCCATTGTTGCTGCTGCTCGCGGCGTTGGCGATCGATGGCTACGCCGCAGGTCCGCTCGCGCCGTTTTTGCCGCCGGGACCGACCACGCTGGCGGCCCGGCTCGGCGGCTGGCTCGACCGTAAGCTTAACCGTCCGGAACGCGGCGATACCACCCGGCTGGCGCGCGGCGTGTTGGCGGTGGCGGTGCTGGCTGTCGCCGCCATGGTGTTGGGATGGCTGATTCACGCGCTGGCGCGCACCTTGCCTTATGGCTGGAGCCTGGAGGCGTTGACGCTGGTGGTTTGTCTTCAGGTGCGGGAGCCTTGGCAGCGGGTCCGGCAGGTGCGGCGCGCGTTGGCCCACCAGGGGTTGGAGGCCGCCCGCGCGCAGATTGCAAGCTTGACCCGGCGCGATCCCGCCACGCTCGACGATTACGCGGTGGGGCGGGCGGCCATCGAGGCCACGGCCAAGCACCTCAATCAGGGAGTGGTGGCGCCAGCCTTTTGGTACATTTTCCTTGGCTTGCCGGGGGTGCTGCTGTGGGTCATGCTGAATGGTCTCGACGAGGCGATTGGCCACCGCTCTCCCCGCTACGAACAGTTTGGCCGTCTGGCCGCGCGCTCATGTGATGGCCTGAATTTTCTTCCCGCGCGCTTTACCGGGGTGTTGATGGTGGCTGCGGCGGCATTTTTGGGCAGTGCCAAGCCGATTGTTGCGCTTCGGACTCTGTTGAAAGACGCGCGCTATCATCGCTCGCTCAACGCCGGCTGGCCCGAAGCCGCGATGGCGGGCGCGCTCGGGCTGGCCCTTGGCGGCCCTTATCGACAGGGCGAGGTGACGGTGCGCGAAGTCTGGATCGGGCAGGGCCGCGCCCGCGCCACCCCCACCGACATCGACCGGGCCCTTGCGCTCCACGCCTTGACCTGCCTGGTTTTCGCCGGCCTGATTGGCGTGCTTATGCTGGTGTTGGCGGCTCTATAAATCGAGCCACCGCTAAGTTTCGTTCTGCGAGCTGGCTGGCAAACCGGTCGCTGGCGAGGAAATCATATTCCACTTGGCGCTGGTCGGTGATTGGGTCCACTTGGCGCAATTCATCGTCGGGGAAGCCGGGGTGGACCATCACCAGCGGTGGCCGCGCCGGGTCGGGGGAGGTGGGCGGCGTAAGAAAGCGGGCCATAAGGTCGCCAAACGGCACCCGGCCGGAAAAGTCGTAAACGCCACGAAAGCTTCCGTTGGCAGGCAGGCGGCCAAAATCAATCGCCTGTCCGAGGCCGGTGCCGAGCCAGCTAATGAACAGCGCCTTTCCCGGTGACACGCCGCGCCGCAAAATCGCGGTTGCCGGCTCCCGGCCGTCGCGGAGCCAGACTTCGGGCGGCAGGCGGCCCAGCGCCAGCATGATCGCAAGGCGTACCACCGGCAGGAGGTGCACATGTTGGTGACCATCGAGATAGGCCGGCGGCTGGCGGAAGTGGCGGGTGAAGGCGTCGATTTGCCGTTGGATTTCGAGGGTGATTTCCGGCATGTCGAGCCGGCCCAGCACGGCAGCCCGGAGCAGGGCTTTCAACGGCGGCAATCTTCCATCGGGGGCGAGGATGGGCATCGGCCCCAGCGGGCGGTGATCGGTGAGGGTGAGGTGGAGGCCGATATCGGCGTTGCGGCGCCAGGGTCGCAACCACGCGGCGTGCTCGGCCCAGAACGGCGAGACGGTCATGCAGCCGGTGGCGGAAACCCGCTCCTGGCGGATCAGCGCCAGAATCGCGCGGCTGACCCCCGGCGCCAAGGCATAATCGTCGGCGGCGATGATGATCGGGCGGCTCATGATGCCCGGCTTGTTGTGGCTCGCCCCCAAGGCGCCATCATGGCGTTTGCTCGGAGTAGGGCGGCTTGGTGTGGCCGAGGGGGGAGAGCGTAAAAATCTCGCAGCCATCGGCGGTGACGCCCAGCGAATGCTCAAACTGGGCCGAGAGGGATTTGTCTTTGGTTACGGCGGTCCAGCCGTCGCCAAGCACTTTGATCTCCCACCGGCCGGCGTTGATCATCGGCTCGATGGTGAAAATCATCCCTTCCTGCAACGTGGCGCCATCACCGGGCTTGCCAAAATGGAGCACCGTTGGCGGTTCGTGAAAAACGGTGCCCAGGCCATGGCCGCAAAAATCGCGCACCACCGAGAAGCGGGCGGCTTCGGCGTGGCTCTGAATGGCGTGGCCGATATCGCCCAGGGTGGCGCCAGGGCGGACGGCGGCGATGCCGAGCATCATGGCTTCATAGGTGACATCAACCAGACGCTTGGCCTTGAGGGTAACGGTGTCGCCGGCCAGATACATGCGGCTCGAGTCGCCGTACCAGCCATCGACAATCGGCGTCACGTCGATATTGAGGATATCGCCATCGTGGATGCGCTTTTCGCCGGGGATGCCGTGGCAGACCACATGGTTGATCGAGATGCAGTTCGCTTTCGGAAAGCCCCGGTAGCCGAGCGGCGCCGGAATCGCCCCATGGTCGCGGATGAATTGTTCGCACAAGCGATCCAGCTCCCCGGTGGTGACGCCGGGTTGGACATAGGGGGTGATGAAGTCCAACGTTTTTGCCGCCAGCAGCCCAGCCCGGCGCATTCCCTCAAATGCTTCGGGCGGGTGGATGCGAATGGATTGCCCTTCTTCCCGTTGGGCCTTCTGGCTTTTGTTCATGGCTCTCTTCTGGTCACGGCCGGTTAATGCGAATGGGCCGGTCAATATCGATGGTTTGGGGCGTAACCGTGCAGGTGTAACAATAAGCTTCCACACCCGCAGTCAGCGCCCGCCTCAGACCATCGGCATAGACCGGATCGAGGTCGGCGGCAATACAGAAGGTATGGCAATCGCCGCGCTGGACAAGATAGAGCATTACTGCCCGGCATCCGGCGGCGACCATTGCCGAAAGCTCTTCAAGATGGCGGGCGCCGCGCAGGGTTGGGCAATCGGGAAACTCGGCAAGGCCGGGCTGCCGGCAGAGGTGGACATTTTTCACCTCGACATAGCAGGGCGGCCGGTCGGGGGCTTCCAGCACGATATCGACTCGCGAGGCTTTGCCATAGCGCACCTCGCGGCGCAGCTTGGTATAGCCGGCCAGCTCGGGAATCCGTCCGGCGGCGGCGGCTTCGGCCACGATGCGGTTGGGGTGGATGGTATTAACGCCGACCAGGGTGCCTTTATCATCCGCGCCGTCGTCCACGGCAATCAGCTCAAGCGTCAGCGGGTATTTGCGGCCGGGCTTATCCGAGGAGGACAGCCAGACCGGAGAGCCCGGCCGGTCCAGCCCGGTCATAGCGCCCGAGTTGGGGACGTGCACCGTGGTGATGACGCCGGAGCTAAGCTCAACGTCGGCCAGGAAGCGCTTGTAGCGCCTGATTAGCCGGCCGGTTCGTAACGGGGCTGGGAAATCCATCGCGTCTCTTCCATCATAGTGGCCGACCTTTGCGCGGGAGCCTCAATTGATCCAGATCACTCGTACTATCGCCCTTGATGAGGCCGAGATCGAGGAAACCTTTATCCGCGCGTCCGGTCCTGGTGGCCAGAACGTAAATAAAGTGTCGACGGCGGTGCAGTTGCGCTTCGATGTTCAGGGCTCGCCCTCGCTGCCCGAAGGAACTCGTTTGCGCTTGATGCGCCTGGCTGGCCGCAGGCTAACGCGGGATGGCGTGCTGATCTTGATCGCCCAAAGCCATCGCACCCAGGAGCGCAACCGCGCCGACGCACTGGAACGCCTGATTGCGCTCATTCAGGAAGCGGCGATCCCTCCAATTCCCCGCCGCCCAACCCGCCCGACGCTGGGCAGCAAAACCCGCCGCCTGGAAGCCAAGGGCCGCCGCTCGGAGGTCAAAAAGTTGCGCGGGGATGTGGAGGAGTAAGGGGGCGGGCTTGCCGGGAAGCGCCCAACGAAAAAGGGCGGGGTTGCCCCCGCCCTTTCGCGTTTAGCTCGAGTCGGACCAAGATCAGACCAAGCGCACCGCGACGTAAGAGCCGGGGGCGTTGTCGATCGCCGGCAACTCGCCGGTGCCCGGAACGCGCGCCGGAACCTTGGCGGGAGCAGGCTTTTGCGCCCACTTGGCCCAGTCGGTCCACCAGGAACCCGGATTTTGGGTTGCACCCTGGAGGAACGCATCGGCGTTCTTGGGCAGCTTGGGGTTGGTCCAGTAGCAGTATTTGTTGGCCGCGGGCGGGTTGATGATGCCCGCGATGTGGCCCGACGCCGAGAGCACAAACTTCACCGGACCGGTAAAGAGCTGAGCACCCGAGTAGGTCGAGACCCACGGCGCAATGTGATCTTCGCGTGCGGAGACGAAGTAGGATGGCGTCTTGACCTTGGAAAGATCAATCGGCACGCCCTTCAGCGTAATCGCACCCGGCTGGATCAGCTTGTTGTTCTGATACATGTTGCGCAGGTAGAAGCTGTGCATCGCGGCCGGCATCCGCGTCGAATCCGAGTTCCAGTAGAGCAGATCAAACGGGAACGGATCTTTGCCCAGCAAGTAGTTATTGACCACGAACGACCAGATCAGGTCGTTGGCCCGCAACATGTTGAAAGTGGTTGCCATCTGGCTGCCGTCGAGGTAGCCGGTCTTGTTCATCGTTTCTTCGAGCATGGAAATCTGCTCTTCGTCGATGAACACCGACAATTCGCCCGCGTCCGAGAAGTCCAGCATGGTGGTGAAGAAGGTCGCCGACTTGATGCGGTCGTCGCCCTTGGCCGCCATATAGGCCAGGGTCGAGGCCAGCAGCGTGCCGCCGAGGCAGTAACCGAGAGCGGAGACTTCGTCCTCGCCGGTTGCCTTCTTGATAACATCGAGGGTCGCGAGGGGGCCGTCGATCATGTAGTCTTCAAATGACTTGGCGGCCAGCTTCTCGTCCGGGTTGACCCAAGACATGACGAAGGTGGTAAAGCCCTGATCAACGCAGAACTTAATCAGGGAGTTCTTCTCGCGAAGATCCATGATGTAATACTTGTTGATCCATGGCGGCACGATCATCAGTGGCCGCTTGTAGACTTCTTCAGTGCTGGGATTGAACTGAAGCACCTGGATCAGTTCGTTCTGGAAAATGACCTTGCCGGGGGTGACGGCAACGTTTTTGCCGACCTTGAAGGCGTCGTAATCGGTCATGCTGATCTTGAGCTGGCCTTTGCCGCGCTCCATATCTTTCAGCATGTTTTCGAGACCCTTTACTAGGTTCTCGCCGCCCGACTCGACAGTGGCGCGGAGCACTTCGGGGTTGGTGACCACGAAGTTTGAGGGCGCCATCGCGTCGACAAACTGACGGGTGTAGAAATCGACCTTTTTCGCGGTCTTATCGTCGAGGCCGTCAATGTCTTTAACCGTGCCCTGAAGCCAGCGCGCGGTGAGCAGGTAGGACTGCTTGACGTAATCGAAGAGGGTGTTTTCGTCCCAGGCGGAGTCCTTGAACCGCTTGTCGTCTTTTGCCGGCGCGATCATCGCCTCGGCTTCCTGGCCGAGTAGGCGCTGGGTGGTGCGCTGCCAAAGGGTCATGTAGTCATGCCACAGCGACATCTGCGCCTGGACCATCTTGGCCGGATCGGCGATCATTTTCGCCGTCATTTCCAAGAATGCCTGCCCGACATTAAACGGGTCCGAGGGGCCTTTGACCCCTTCGGTGGCTTGTTTGCTCAGGAAATCGGTGACGAGACGCTGGCTGCGCTCGGCAATCCGGGCCATGGCCCGGGACATTTCGACCGGATCGGGAATCTTAACGTCGGGGCCCTGCTTTTCGGCCATGGGGAGTGTCCTTTTTACCTTAGAATGACTGCGATCGGGTCACAAGGTGGGTTACGTTCAGCGCTGCCCACCGGGCCGGTAGCGCGGTCGGACTTGATGTGTCGAGTCTTTTCATACAACATCCAGTTGGAATTTTCACTGCCCGGATTCACAATGTTTTTTCACAGGCCGCATAAAGGCTCGCTCTGGCGCCAAAATGGCCGTCAGCCCCCGCAAATCCCCGCTTTTTTCGCCGAGTCTCCGGGTGGGGCCGGCTGGCTTGCCGTGATTGCGGTGGTGGTTGGACCGCTGGCGCTGGCCGGATGTGGCGATCGCATCCTCGATACCGGCTTCGGTTATCGCTATTTGACCGGCGAGTCTGTCCCCGAGTCTCAGCGGGATGCGCCGGTTCGGCGCATGAGCGGCATCGATACCGGCTACCCCAGCCTTTACACCGTGCCCGATCGGCCGCCGCCGCCGCCGGGGCCGGCTGAGCGTCGGCTTCAGGTGGAGCGCCTGGCCGGCGATCGCGCCGCCGCACGGGCCGCCGATGCCGCGTTGAAACAAGCGGCGCCCGATCTGCCCGTGCCGCCGCCGCTCAGCCCGGCCTTGATGGGACAAAAGGGCGCGGACCTCGGTTTGCCGGCGCGCTGAGCGATTTTACAACCGCGGCACCTTTCGAACCGGCGCAGAATGTGACATGAAGAAGGCGGGATCGGCCGTTGTCAAAAGCGCCCCGCCAAAAACGTCTCGCAAAACCACGTCCCGATCGACGGCCGTATATAACCTTATGTAATCATCTGATCATCGACCCGAATCGCCCGGCGGATGAGACCCGGGCCGCAAGGTTCCGGAGCACGCATGAGCGACCTCGAATTCCACCGCATCAAACGCCTGCCACCTTATGTGTTTGCTGAAGTCAACGCCATGAAGGCGCGCGCCCGCGCGGCAGGCGAGGACATCATCGACCTCGGCATGGGCAACCCCGACCAGCCGACTCCGCCTCACATTGTTGAGAAGCTGGTCGAAGCGGTGCACGACCCGAAGACTCACCGCTATTCCAATTCCCGTGGCATTCCCGGGCTGCGTAAGGCGGTATCCGCCTACTATAAGCGCCGTTTCAATGTCGCGATCGATCCCGAGTCCGAGGCGGTGGTGACCATCGGCTCGAAAGAGGGCCTCGCCAACCTCGCCCAGGCGATCACCAGCCCCGGCGATGTGATTTTGGTTCCCAACCCCAGCTATCCCATTCATCCCTTTGGCTTTATTCTGGCCGGGGCCGCGATTCGCCATATGCCGGTGGGGCAGGATTATTCGTTTATGGAGACGTTGGAGCGCGCGGTGCGGCACAGTGTGCCCAAGCCGATCGCCATCGTGCTCAATTATCCGTCCAACCCGACGGCCCAGGTGGTCGATCTGGATTTTTATCGGCCGATCGTCGAGTTTTGCCGCAAGCACGGCATCTATATTTTGTCCGATATCGCTTATGCCGAAATCTACTTCGACGACAAGCCGCCGCCCTCGATGCTGGAAATTCCCGAGGCCCGCGAGGTGACGGTCGAGTTCTCGTCGATGAGCAAAACCTACAATATGCCGGGCTGGCGGATCGGGTTCGCGGTCGGCAATAAAAAGTTGATCGGGGCGTTGGCCCGGATCAAAAGCTACCTCGATTATGGCGCGTTTACGCCGATCCAGGTTGCTGCCACGGCGGCGCTGAATGGCCCGCAGGATTGTGTCGCCGAAATCCGCGCTCTTTATAAGGCCCGGCGTGATGTGTTGATCGAGGGGCTGGCCGCCGCCGGCTGGAAGGTGCCGAGTCCGCCCGCCAGCATGTTCGCGTGGGCGCCGATTCCGCCTCAGTTCGCTCATTTGGGATCGCTGGAGTTTTCCAAGGCGCTGCTCCAGTACGCCAAAGTTGCGGTTTCTCCCGGCGTTGGTTTTGGCGAGTACGGGGATGGCCACGTTCGGTTGGCGCTGGTGGAAAACCAGCAGCGGATTCGGCAGGCGTGCCGTAACATCAAACTGTTTCTCGCCAGCAACGTCGCGGCCACCCTGGCCGCCGCCGATCCGGCGACAAGGGCGCAGATGATTTCCGATCCGCGCAGCAAGGTGGTGTCATGAGTTCGCCCTTCAGAGTTGCTCTTGCCGGTCTTGGGACCGTTGGCGGCGGTACGGTGCGGCTGTTGCGGGAGCAGGCCGAACTGATTGAAAAGCGAGTCGGCCGCCGGGTGGACCTCGTGGCCGCGAGCGCGCTGGAAAAGCCGCCCGGGCTCGATCTTTCTGGGGTGCGCTGGTTTGCCGATGCCGTGACCATGGCCGCCGAGGCTGAGGCCGATCTGGTTATCGAGTTGATCGGCGGGGCTCATGGCATCGCGCTTAAGGTGTGCGAAACCGCGTTGACCGCAGGCAAACACGTCGTCACCGCCAACAAGGCGATGCTCGCCTATCATGGCGCTGATTTGGCGGCGCTGGCCGAGAGCAAGGGCGTGTTTCTGGGTTTTGAGGCCTCGGTTGCCGGCGGGATTCCGGTGATCAAGGTGTTGCGTGAGGGGCTGGCCGCCAACCGCATTACCGAGGTTCATGGTATCCTTAACGGCACCTGCAATTACATCCTGTCGCGGATGCGCCAGGACAAGATGGAGTTCAGCGCCGCGCTCGATGAGGCGCAGGGGTTGGGCTATGCCGAGGCCGACCCCGCCACCGATATTGATGGCATCGACGCCGCCCACAAGGTCGCGATTTTGGCGTCGGTTGCCTTTGGCTGCCCGGTGCGATTCGCCCCCGCCAATGTCGAGGGGATTCGCCACGTTTCGGCGATGGATATCAAATATGCCGAGTTGCTTGGCTATCGGATCAAGTTGCTCGGGATTGCCCGCCGCTCGGGCACTGTTTTGGAACAACGGGTTCATCCGGCTTTGGTGCCGGTCGATGCTCCGATCGCGAGCGTCGAGGGCGTGTTTAATGCCGTGGCCGTGGTCGGTGATTTTGTCGATAAGGTGATGCTGGTTGGCCGGGGGGCGGGAGCGGCGCCGACCGCCTCTGCCGTGGTTGCCGACGTTATCGATGTTGCGGCGGGGCGTGCCTCGTTCGCCTTTGGGGTGCCGGTGGCGTTGCTCGATGCCATTGAACCGGCGCCGCTTTCGGTGCGTGCCGGCGCCTATTATCTGCGGTTGATGGTGCGCGATCATGTGGGCGTGCTTGCGGCGGTGGCCCAGGCTTTGAGCGGTGCCGGCGTTTCCATCGCCAAGGTTTTCCAGGATGAGCGGTCGCCGGGGGAAAAGGTGCCGGTGGTGCTGATCACTCACGATACCGAAGAGTCCTCGATGCAGGCGGCGCTTAAAACCATTGGGGCGCATCCAGCGCTGCTGGAGCCGCCGCGCATGATCCGGATCGAACAGTTTTGACCCAAGTTTACCAAGACCAGGCGGGAGAAAAAGTGGATGTCTGAAGATACGAAGATGGATCGCAATCTGGCGCTCGAGGCGATTCGCGTCACCGAGGCGGCGGCGTTGCGCGCCTCATTGCTGATGGGCCGGGGCGATGAGAAGGCCGCCGACCAGGCGGCTGTCGACGCCATGCGCACGGCGTTGAATAGTCTTTACATCGACGGCACCGTGGTTATCGGCGAAGGCGAGCGCGATGAGGCGCCGATGCTCTATATCGGCGAGAAGGTTGGTTTGGGCAAAGGGCCGCGGGTGGATATTGCGCTCGATCCCCTCGAAGGCACGACTATTACCGCCAAGGGCGGCCCGAACGCGCTGGCCGTGATCGCGTTCGCCGACCAGGGCGGCTTCCTTAACGCGCCAGACGTTTACATGGACAAGCTGGCGGTCGGCGGTGGCTTGCCGCCCGGCGTGGTCGATATCGACGAGAGCCCGGCCACCAACCTGCGTAACCTCGCCCGGGCCAAGCAGTGCGAAGTTTCCGATTTATTGGTCTGCATCCTCGATCGTGATCGCCATCGGGAGTTGATCGCCAAGGTTCGGGAAACCGGCGCCCGCATTCAGTTGATCACCGATGGCGACGTGAGCGGCGTGATCGCGACCTCTCAGCCCGATAGCGGTGTCGATATGTATGTCGGCTCCGGCGGCGCGCCCGAGGGGGTGCTGGCGGCGGCGGCATTGCAGTGCATTGGCGGTCAGATGCAAGGCCGGCTGTTGTTTCGCAATGAAGACGAGCGGGCGCGGGCCGCCAAGTGGGGCGTTAAAGATCTCAATCGCAAATACGAGATTCACGACCTTGCCCATGGCAACGTGATGTTTGCCGCCACCGGCGTCACCACCGGCAGCTTCCTGCGCGGCGTGCGTCGGTATGCCGGCGGGGCCTATACCCATTCGGTGGTGATGCGTTCTCAGACCGGCACGGTGCGCTATATCGAGGCTCACCATAATTTTAAGGTCAAGACCAACCCAGCGGCGTGATCTTGCTTTAAAAGGCTACGCTTAAAGCATGATGCGGTTCCACTTAATCGCATCATGCTTTAAAGGCTCCGATATGAA
This sequence comes from uncultured Rhodospirillales bacterium, assembly GCA_903931735.1. GTDB lineage: Bacteria > Pseudomonadota > Alphaproteobacteria > Azospirillales > Azospirillaceae > BOG-933. The sequence goes on along the minus strand of CAIZDL010000139.1, from coordinate 1,794 downwards.
AAAGGCCGGATCGCAGTGATGCGATCCGGCCTTTTGTGGCTTTTATGGCCCGAGCTTAGCCCTTGCTCACTTCTTTGCGAAGGTTTTCATCGAGCCGGTTCAAGAACTGGCGCGTGGTCAACCAGGGTTGGTCGGGGCCGATCAGGATCGCGAGATCCTTGGTCATGCAACCCGACTCGACGGTATCGACGCAGACCTTTTCCAAGGTGGCGGCGAAGTGACAAACCTCGGGGGTGTTGTCAAACCGGCCGCGATAGGAGAGGCCCTGGGTCCAGGCGAAGATTGAGGCGATCGGGTTGGTTGAGGTCTCGCGGCCCTTTTGGTGTTCGCGATAGTGGCGGGTCACCGTGCCGTGAGCGGCTTCAGCTTCGACGGTTTTGCCGTCGGGGGTGATCAGCACCGAGGTCATCAGGCCGAGCGAGCCGAAGCCCTGGGCCACGATGTCGGACTGAACGTCGCCGTCGTAGTTCTTGCAAGCCCAAACGAATCCACCTTCCCACTTGATTGCGGAGGCAACCATGTCGTCGATCAGGCGATGTTCGTAAACGAGGCGGGCCTCGGCGAACTTGGCCTTATAGGTCTCGTCGAATACTTGCTGGAAGATGTCTTTGAAGCGCCCGTCATAGGCCTTGAGGATGGTGTTCTTGGTCGAAAGATAGACCGAGTAGCCGCGATCCAGGCCATAGAGGAAGCAAGCGTGGGCGAAGCCGAGAATCGACTCGTCCAGGTTATACATGGCCATGGCCACGCCGGCATCGGGATAATCGAACACTTCGTGCTCGATGGGCGCGCCGCCGTCCTTGGGGGTCCACTTAATGGTTAGCTTGCCGGCGCCGGGCACCGTGAAGTCGGTAGCCTTGTACTGGTCGCCAAAAGCATGACGGCCGACAATGATCGGCTTGGTCCAGCCCGGCACGTAACGCGGCACGTTGTGGCAAATGATCGGCTCGCGGAATACGGTGCCGCCCAAAATATTGCGGATGGTCCCGTTCGGCGACTTCCACATTTTCTTGAGATTGAATTCTTTGACCCGCGCCTCGTCGGGCGTAATGGTCGCGCATTTGACGCCAACGCCATACTTGGAAATGGCCTCAGCGGACTCGACCGTAACTTTATCATCGGTCTTGTCGCGGTTCTCGATGCTCAGATCGTAGTATTTCAAATCGACATCGAGGTACGGCAGAATCAACTTATCCTTGATGAACTGCCAAATAATGCGGGTCATTTCGTCGCCGTCGAGTTCGACGATCGGGTTGACGACCTTAATCTTGCTCATGGGGTGGATGACTCCCGGGTGGGTGGGCGCGAAGGAGGACCAGAATACCACTATGGCTGTGACGCGACGCTGGCGGCGCCGCTTTTCTATAGCATCCCGCGCGCCCGGAAAGAAGGGGTCCCAACCACAAAAAACGATTGTTAAGGCTAAGCTTTTTATCGGGGCCGACCCTGATCGGGGCCGATAAGGAAAAGCCCCCCAGATGCGATCTGAGGGGCTTTGATTGGTAGCGGAGGAGGGATTCGAACCCCGACACAAGGATTAAGATTCCTCGTGTCGCTCCAATAATATCAGTCGGATAGCCCCGTTATTCTGAATAGATTCTAAAATATCCGCTTCATTCCAGAACGGCCCGCTCCATGTCGGCCGCCGCATCATGCCGCGATACCTTCCGGTCAAACAAGTGGGCATAGACGCCGAGCGTCACGTTCGGGGTGCTGTGGCCCATGAGGCGCGACACCTTCACCACGTCCTGGCCGCTATCGATCAGCACCGACGCGAAGAAGTGGCGGAAGCTG
>CAIZDL010000138.1 GCA_903931735.1 uncultured Rhodospirillales bacterium | reverse complement strand
TGGTGGGCATTGGATCGCGCCCGGCCGACCAACGACGATCTTGCCCCGCTGATGAAATGGGCCGCGAAGGGCGCAAAGGCGGCGCTGGCCGCGCTCAGCGTGTTTTTGCCGGTGACCGGGTGGCTGATGTCATCGGCGGCAGCCAAACCGATTTTGTTGTTCGGCCTCGCGACGGTGCCGCCCTTACTCGGCCCCGACAAAGAGTTGGCGCACCTGTTCAAAGAGTGTCACGAGATGGTGGCTTATGGCTTGCTGGCGTTGCTGGCCGCCCATATCGGGGCCTCGCTCTATCATCACATCGTGCTGAAAGACGACGTGCTGCGCCGCATTCTTCCTCACGGCTGAGGCCGGAGGCGTTGAAGCAGGCGAAAGTTGAGGCGTAAGCGGCGGAGCCCTGTTACCGGTCTCCGCCCGCCGCCTCTTCCGTGATCCGCCTCAGGGGGCGCTCATGGTCAGGTTTTTGCTTCGTAATGCTTGGAGGAAGGCTTTGATATCGCCCCCCTTGCTCTGAATCACCGATGAGAACTCCTGGCGTTGGGTGACGCTCATGCTCACCCCTTCCACCACAACGTCGATGATGCCAAGCTTGCTGTCGCGCTGGCGGACTCGCCACGATACCGTGACCGGCGGCCCGTTGGGCCGGTGAATTTCCGTGACGACAAAGGCGTCGTGATCACCCTCGGGGCGACTCGAGGTGATGATGAAGGTTTCCCCATTGTACGTTTCGAAGCGGTCGGTATAGGACCGAACGATCATCTCTTCGAATTCTTTGAAGTATTCCTGCTGCTGCTCGGGGGTGGCCATGTTCCAGTATCGTCCGAGCACAAAGCGGGCGATGGTTGGGATATCGAAATTAGCCTGGAGCATCGTGCGGAAGTGTTCCACCCGGTCAGCCTTGGCTATGCCCCGGTTTTTCATTACCGAAACAGCCTCTTTGCCCAACGCATCGACAAAGGCAGTCGCGAGTGCTGGTAAATCGCCGCTCTCAGCCTGAGCTGGTTGCCCTGACCAGCCGAAAAGCCACAGCAGGCTGAGACAGAAAAATAATGATCGACGGGTGCGCATGGTCGGCTTCAACTACCTGAATTTCGGTGGCGGAGACGAAAGGAGGCGAGGCGGCATCTCCTCACCACTTAATATCACGGTTGAGGGAGTTCGCCAACACTAGAGACCGGGAGGCGAGCGCTGTGGTGTTTACCTTTTTGCCCGACCCGGATATATCCATCCGCCATGGATGTCCTTCTTGCGGCGCTCAAGGCAGCGGCGGAGCCGACTCGGCTGCGGATTCTGGCGCTGTGCGCTCACGGTGAACTCAGCGTCACTGACCTGACCCAATTGCTGGGCCAGAGCCAGCCGCGTGTCTCGCGCCATCTTAAGCTGCTCTGTGATGCCGGCCTGCTCGATCGGTTTCGCGAGGGCACGTTTGCCCGGTTTCGTCTGGGCGCGCGGGGGGCGGCGGCGGAGTTGGCCCAAACACTGGTCGACACGATCCCCGCCGATGATCCCGTGCTGGGCTTTGATCTGGAGCGGCTCGAAGCAATGAAGCGAGCGCGCACCGAAGTTGCCGCGAGCTATTTCCGGGAAAACGCCGCGCGCTGGCATGAAATCCGCTCGCTCCACGCGCCCGAACGCGAGGTGGAAGACGCGCTGCTGAGGTTGTTGCCCGATTCGGAGGTTCACGACCTGATCGATATTGGCACCGGCACCGGCCGGATGCTGGAAGTGTTTGGCCCGAGGGTCGGCCGCGCGGTGGGCATCGATGCCTCGCGCGAGATGCTGGCGGTGGCGCGGGCGCGACTCGGGGACGCTGATTTGCGCAATTGTCAGGTGCGTCAGGCCGATATGTATCAGGTGCCGTCGCCGGCCAGCTCGTTTGACATGGCGGTGATTCATCAAGTGCTGCATTATGCCGAGGACCCGGCCGAGGTGCTGGCCGAGGCGGCGCGGATATTGCGACCGGGCGGCCGTTTGCTGGTGGTGGATTTCGCCAACCACACCCTTGAGTCGCTGCGCACCGACCATGCCCACCGCCGGCTCGGCTTTACCGACGACGAGGTGGTTGGCTGGTGCCGCGAGGCCGGTCTTTGCTGCGGTCCGGTGATCCATCTGCCGGGCGACCCGCTTACCGTTACCGTTTGGCCGGCGACTCGTCTGGCCGCTGTTACCGCCGGCGCCGTGCCGCCGACCATCAAATCCTGCTCCGGAGTCTCCTGAATGCCCAGCCCAGCCGCCGCCCCCGAAGTCAGCTTCGAGTTTTTCCCGCCAAAAACCGAGAAGATGGAACAGTCGCTTTGGCAGGCGGTGCTGCGTCTGGCGCCGCTGGGGCCGGGCTTCGTCTCGGTGACCTATGGCGCGGGCGGCTCGACCCGGGAGCGCACCCACGCCACCGTCACCCGCATTCAGCAAGAGGCCGGGCTCACCGCCGCAGCGCATCTAACCTGCGTTGCCGCGACCCGGGAGGAAATCGACGCCATCGCGCGCGCTTACTGGCAGGCCGGTATCCGCCATATTGTCGCCCTGCGCGGCGATCCTCCGGTGGGGGCGGACGGCAGCGGCGGGATTGGCGGCGGCGGTTATGTTCCCCATCCGGGCGGCTATGCCTATGCCAACGATCTGGTGGAAGGGCTGAAGCGCATTGCTGATTTTGAGATCAGCGTTACCGCTTACCCCGAAGGCCACCCCGAGGCGGTGTCGGCCGAGGCCGATCTCGATAACCTGAAACGCAAGATCGATGCCGGGGCCACCCGCGCCATTTCCCAGTTCTTTTTTGATAATGACAAGTTTTTGGCGTTCCAAGACCGGGCGGCCAAGGCGGGGATCACGGTGCCGATCATCCCCGGTATTTTGCCGATCACCAACTTTACCCGCACGGTGGAGATGGCCGGCAAGTGCGGCGCCAGCATTCCGCCGGCCTTTGCCGACGCCTTCGATGGTTTGGACAAAGACCCGGAAGTCCGCCATTTGGTCGCGGCGCACATGGCGGTGGAGCAATGCCGAAACCTGCTCGCCCGGGGCGTGCGGCATTTTCATTTTTACACGCTTAACCGCGCTGAGTTGACCCTGGCCATCTGCCATATGCTCGGCGTGCGGGCGCGACCGGTCGGTGTTGTGGGGTGATTGGCCGATGATCGGAGCGGGCGGGACGTTCAGAGCGGATATCGACGCGGTGCTGGCGGTGATCGGCATTTTCGCGGCGGCTCCGGCGTGGGCCGAGTCCCAGGTGCCGGTGCATTCCACCTTCCAGTCGCCGCCGCCCGAGGGGGCCGAGCTTAAGCCGGGATATAATGTGTTGGGGATGCGCCTGCCGGCCCTGCCCCAAATGAAAATGCCCGACCTGCCGAGCCTGCCCGATATGCTGACCTCGGTTGGCGCGCTGCCGGAAAAGATCGGCCTGCCGAACGCCAATCAGGTTATCGACGCCCAGTTTGACCGTTTGGTGCAAAAGCTCAACATTGCGATTCCGGCGGTGGAAACCCTCGGCTACGAGGTGCGGAACTTCGAGGTCGATTGGGGGCTGCCGCCGCAAATCCGCGTTCGGCTGCAATCCTCCGAAGAGGTGACCGACGCCGAGTATGATCATGTGCTGGCGTCGGTCAAAGGCGACTTGATCCTCGAATCGATCGTCCTCAGCCTTAGCGGTGTGCGCAAAATTCAGCGGGCATCGGGGCTGGCGCCGTTCAAGCGCGCGATTCTGGAGGTCGATCTCACGATTCCGCCCAAAGTGGTGATGACCTTTTCCGACCCGACCAATAAGTTCCACGATCGGTTCGTTGAGCATCACGAAGCGCTGAAAAAGGCGCTGGCCGAGGGAAAGCCGTTTCCCGATCGTAAGCTTCCGCCCGGGCCGGAGGTGGTCGTTCCGGCAAAATAGGCTCTGAAAATCCGACCATTGACAGCGCGGTCATTTGCGCATCACAAATCAAGCTCGCCCCTTTTTTCATCGAGGTTTGCCCCCGTGCCCCATCTTCTCGATCTGCTTTCCAGCCGCGTTCTGCTCGCCGATGGTGGTTTCGGCAGCCGCGTGCAAACCATGGACCTCGACACCGAGCGCGATTATTGGGGTCACGAAAATTGCACCGACATTTTGGTGCTATCGCGTCCCGATATTGTGCGGGATATTCACGCGGGATATTATCGGGTCGGCGCCGATATGGTCGAGACCTGCACGTTTGGCGCCTCGCCGATCACCCTTGGCGAGTTTGGCTTGTCCGACAAGGCGTTCGAGATCAACAAGGCGGCGGTGGAACTGGCTCGGGAGGCGGCCGAGCAGTTCAAGGCCGATGGCCGTCCGCGCTTCGTGCTGGGCTCGATCGGGCCGGGCACCAAACTGCCCTCGCTTGGGCATTTGCCGTATCAGGTGCTTGAAGATTCGTTTTTGGTCCAGGCGCGCGGGCTGATCGCGGGCGGGGCCGACGCCATTCTGGTGGAAACCTGCCAGGACCCGTTGCAGATCAAAGCGGCGGTCAACGCCACCAAAATTGCCCGCGCCGAAGCCGGCAAAGACGTGCCGGTGTTTGTGCAGGTCACCGTGGAAACCACCGGCGCGATGCTGGTCGGCACCGATCTTGCCGGCGCCGCCACCATCATCAACGCCCTCGATGTGCCGCTGATCGGGCTGAATTGCGCCACTGGCCCGCGCGAAATGGCCCAGCATGTGCGCTGGCTGGCTGAGACGTGGCCGGGGAAAATCTCGGTGCTGCCCAATGCCGGCCTGCCAGAACTGGTCGATGGCAAGACCCGCTATCCCTTGCGCGGCGCCGACCTTGCCACGTGGCTGGAGCGCTTTGTTGCCGAGGACGGGGTGAACCTGATTGGTGGTTGTTGCGGCACCGGTTTTGAGCACATTGAAGCCGCCGACGCTATGCTGCGCAAGCTGGCTGCCGGCGGCTCTCACCGTCCGGCCCCGGCCAAGCGCCAACCCCAGTGGACCCCCTCGCTGGCGTCGCTGTATGGTCCAGTCGCCATGCGCCAGGAGAACGCCTATCTCTCGATCGGCGAACGCTGCAACGCCAATGGCTCCAAGAAATGGCGCGAATATCAGCAGGCCCACAATTGGGACGGCTGCGTTGCCATGGCCCGCGAACAGGTGCGGGAAGGCAGCCACACCCTCGACGTGTGCACCGCCTTCGTTGGCCGCGATGAAGCAGCCGAAATGAACGCGGTGGTGACGCGGCTGGTTGGGCAGGTGACGGCCCCGCTGGTGATCGATTCCACTGAATATACCGTGCTGGAGCAGGCGCTAAAGCTTTACGGCGGCAAGCCGGTGATCAACTCGATCAACTTCGAGGATGGCGAGGAGCCGGCGGCCCAGCGTCTGAAACTCGCCCGCAAGTTTGGCGCCGCCGTGATCGCGCTGACCATCGACGAACAGGGGATGGCGAAAACCATCGAGCGTAAGCTGGAAATCGCCCGCCGGCTCTATGATTTTGCGGTCAACCAGCATGGGCTGCCGCCCTCGGATTTGTTGTTCGACCCGTTGACCTTCACCATTGCCACCGGCAACGAAGACGACCGCAAGCTCGCACTCTGGACGCTCGACGCTATCGAGGCGATCCGGCGCGAGCTGCCCGAGTGCCAGATCATCCTCGGGCTTTCCAACGTTTCGTTCGGGCTCAACCCCGCCGCCCGCCATGTGCTGAACTCGGTGTTCCTCGATCATGCGATTAAGCGCGGCATGACCGGGGCGATTGTCCACGTCTCCAAGATCATGCCGCTGCACAAGATCGCGGCCGAAGACGTGATCATTGCGGAAGACCTGATCTATGACCGCCGCCGCGAGGGCTACGACCCGCTCAAGGCGTTTATGGCGCTTTTTGAAGGCCGCAGCGCCGCCAAGGCGGTGGTAAAAGAGCGCTCGGCCGATGCAGGGGAGCGCCTGAAGCAGCGGATTGTCGATGGCGACCGCACCGGGCTGGAAGACGATCTGGCCGAGGCGATGCAAACCCGCGCGCCGATCGACATTATCAACACCGTCCTCCTTGGCGGCATGAAGATCGTCGGCGAGCTGTTCGGCTCGGGCAAAATGCAGTTGCCGTTTGTGCTGCAATCGGCCGAAACCATGAAAGCGGCGGTGGCGTGGTTGGAGCCGCACATGGAGAAGGCCGACGGTCAGAGCCGGGGCACCTTGGTGCTGGCCACGGTCAAGGGCGATGTTCACGACATTGGCAAGAACCTCGTGGACATTATTTTGACCAACAATGGCTACCGGGTGATCAATCTGGGCATCAAGCAGCCGGTTGACGCCATTATTGCCGCCGCCAAGGAACACAAGGCCGATGCCGTTGGCATGTCGGGCTTGTTGGTGAAATCCACCGTGATCATGAAGGACAATCTGGCCGAAATGGCGCGGGCTGGCCTTGAGATGCCGGTGTTGCTGGGCGGCGCCGCGCTCACCCGCGCTTATGTCGAGGATGATTGCACGGCGGCCTATAGCGCTGGCCGGGTCGCCTATGCCGGCGATGCCTTCGACGGCCTCAACCTCATGGATAAGGTCGTTACCGGCGCTTTTGATGATTACGCCGCAGCCCTACAGGCCAAACGCTCAACCCGAAGCGGCAGCCGCCGCCGGGTGCTGGGCCAAGCCACCAACGTCGCCGCCGGTCCGGTGGACCTTGCCGCCACCCGCGCCCGCCGCCTCGCTTTGGCGGAAGGCGTGGCGGTGCCGGTGCCGCCCTTCTGGGGCGCCAAGGTGCTGGAAAAGGTGTCGCTCAAAACCATTGCGCCTTACCTCAACGAACGGATGCTCTACCAATTACAGTGGGGCTATCGGAAGGATGGCCGCACCCTCGACCAGTTCAAGGAGTGGGCCAAGGTCGAGTTGCGGCCGATTTTGATGCGGATGCTGGAGACCTGCGCCAAAGAAGATATCCTGCGGCCTCAGGCGGCCTATGGGTATTGGAAGGCCGCCGCCGAGGGCAATGATGTTATTCTGTTTGCTGAGGATGGCATCACCGAGGAGGCGCGGTTTACCTTGCCGCGTCAAGCGGGCGAAAACGGCCAGTGCATCGCCGACTTCCTGCGCGATGTTTCGGCCCCCGAGCGCGATGTGCTTGGGCTCCAGGTCGTGACCATGGGCGCGCAGGCGACCGAGATCGCGGCGACGTGGTTCGCGGCCAACCGCTATCAGGATTATCTCTACCTCCACGGCATCAGCGTTGAGATGGCCGAGGCGCTGGCCGAATACCTGCATCTGTCCATCCGGGCCGAGCTTGGCCTGGGCGCCGATGATGCCCGCGACACCGAAGCGATGCTGCAACAAGGCTATCGCGGCAGCCGTTATTCGTTTGGCTATCCCGCCTGCCCGAACCTGGAAGATCAGGAGCCGTTGCTCCGTCTGCTCGGCGCGGACCGGATCGGGGTCAAGCTCTCCGACGGTGCCCAGCTTCACCCCGAGCAGAGCACCAGCGCCATCGTGCTGCATCACCCCAAGGCGCGGTATTTCTCGGTTTGATCTTGGGGGTGCGGGCGGGGGGGGGCTGGGTAAGAATTGCCCGGCAAGCTCCGACTCCCCATGCTGCCGGAGCCGGAGCCCGCCTCCGGGTATTCGGCGCTAACCCTCTGATAATGCACAATTGCACCCGCCGTGTCAGTGTGTGGCACGGCGGGTGCAATGCGTTTGGCGTCCGAGACGGGACTCCCCCCGACCCTGAGGCCGTAGATGAAACACCTTCCCCCCTCCCGGAGTTTTTTAGGTAAAGCGTTGGCGACGACGTTGCTGATTGTAGCTCTCGTCGCCTGTCAGGCGATAACGCCGGTGGCGACCGATGCCATGATGACCCTTGGCAGCCCTTTGGGGATGGCAACCTTGCCGCAAACCAAAAAGCTGCCTCAAGATCATTTGGCGAGTTGGGTCACCGGGCGCAATTGCTCAATCATCAGTTATGAAAAGGACGGCGTATATTGCCAGGACCCGCCCCAGCGCGTCGATGATCGGAGCGTTTACTGCACGAGAACCATCGGCGGTGTCGAGTGCCATCAAAGGCCCGATCGCTATTACGCTGGCGATCAAATTCTCGGCAGCCCCCCGGTGCGTTACGCCGATCGCTAGGGTTCGGCCGATTTTTGGGCCGAAGGTCGGGCTCAGCGGTTTTGCTTACCAAATGTGGATTGCAGCGGCCATTGGCTTACCCTATGATGTTGTCTCGGCGTAGACGCCAAGCCTGAGAGCGAAGGGTGCGCTTTGGGCCGGGACCGGGGGAATGAGAGCGATGGCGGGGGACGGCGGCGATAAACCAGCTTCAGGCGGGAAGCGGACGTCGACGACGTTTGATTTTGACCACAAGGTGTTCAAAATCGAGGGCGGCTATTTTGCGCTCGCGCCCGATAAGTCCCATGCCGTGTTCTATGTGCCGCTGGGCACCACCTTTGGCGCGGTGCCGCTGCCAACGCTCCGCTCAACCTTCGAAATCGCCGAGGGGAGCCACGATGATTACCTCTTGGGCATCATTGAAGCCAGCCTGCGCTTTGTCAAAGTCATCCGCCCCGGCGAGTCGATTCCGCCGGAATTGCTCGATGGCACCGCGTCGTGGCAGGTCACCGAGGAAAATCGGTTGCTGGCGCGCAATCGGGTGCTGATTCAGCTCTCATCGTGGGTTTCCGGCCATGAGGTCGTGATCAACGATGCCGCTCAGATCGAGCAGATTTTGGAAGACCCCGGCACCAAGGGCCGCATCGAGGAAGCTTACATCCAGCTTACCGACAAGCTGGGGATGGCGCCGGAGCGCAAAAGCGAGGTCGAGGCCCGGCTCGGAAAATTCGCCCACGAATTGGCCTATATCGAGGCCCTGCGTGATCGCTATGCCGCCGTGCGTGCGATCGCCGAACGCACCGACAGGCTGCGCAGCACCTATCGGCTGGATCGCACCTTCTCGGCCGAAATCATGCAGATGCAAAAGCTGTTTCGGACCCCGATGAGTGAGTTTCAGGCGATTTTCGATCAGGTGGACGCGCAGTCGGGCGAGGTTTTGGCGCTGGTGCGCAATCTCGACAAACAGATTGCCTACACCCGGAGCCAGCGCGATGAGTTGCATTCCCGCTTTATGGATTGGGAAGATCTGCTGAAGCAGTGGGTCAATGTTGTTATCGAGCGGTCAGGCGCCAACGAAACGCTGATCAAGTCCACCTATCGATTTTTGGCCCAGCGATATCTTAAAACCAACGTCTGGAAGCGGGATTAGGGGTGGCTGCTGGCGGGGAGGCGGGCACGCTTCGCGGCATTGCCGGGCTGGTGCGGGCAGGATTGGTGCCGGCAGACCGGGCGGCCGTGCTGACCGAGGTGGCGGCGCGGTATCCGGTGGCGGTGCCTCCGACACTGGCAGCGTTGATCGATCGGGACGACCCGGGATGCCCGATCGGTCGTCAGTTTTTGCCCGATGCCGCCGAGCTGGATTTTGCCGAAGACGAGTGCGCCGATCCGATTGGGGACGCCGCCCACGCGCCATTACCGGGGCTTGTTCATCGTTATCCCGACCGGGTGTTGCTTACGCCGGGGTTCACATGCGCGGTTTATTGCCGGTTTTGCTTTCGGCGGGCGCGGGTCGGGGATGGCGCCGCGCTCAGTGCCAAGGAGCTGGCCGCCGCGCTTGATTATATCCGGGCGCGGCCCCAGATTCGGGAGGTTATTCTTACCGGCGGCGATCCTTTGATGGTGGCGCCGGAGCGGTTGGCGGCAATTATCGGCGCCCTCGATGCCATGCCGCACCTTGGAGTTATTCGGTTGCACAGCCGGGTGCCGGTGGCAGCACCAGAACGGGTGACGCCCGAGGTGGTGGCGACGCTGGCGACCCGGGCCGCCCTGTTCATCGCCGTCCATGCCAACCACCCGCGCGAGTTTTCCGCGCCCGCCCGCGCGGCGTTGGGGCGGTTGAACCGGGCCGGGGTGGTCTTGCTTGGGCAGTCGGTGCTGCTGGCCGGGGTAAACGACGACGCCGCCACTCTGGAGGCGCTGATGCGGGCGTTTGTCGAAAACCGGGTGAAGCCCTATTATCTCCATCACCTCGACGCCGCGCCCGGCACCGCCCGCTTCCGGGTTTCGATCGGCCGGGGCCAGGCGTTGATGCGCGCGCTGATCGGTAAGGTTTCGGGGTTGTGCATCCCGGCTTATGTGCTCGACATTCCGGGTGGGTTCGGCAAGATCCCGGTTGGCCCGGTTTATCTCGCCGCCGATGGCCTGGAAATCGCCGATTGGCGCTCAAAGCGTCATCGCCTCTGAGTGCTAGGTTGTTTAGAGATTTTTGTTTCTCTATAATATCTCCCCACACTAAAACAAGTTCTATGTCGCGGTCTCGGCTGGTGCAGGATTGTGACAGTGCTGCGGAGCATCGGCGCCCGGTCCCGGAAGGAGGGCGGGTGGTTAGACTTTAAAGCTTGAAGGGCGCGGCTCATGATGCCATCTTCGACGCTGCGGTAACGTTTCTTTTTGTCGATGCCATTGATCGAGTAGCAAACGTGGACACTGAGGAGAAAAGTTCCGGTCCCGCTGCCCAAGCGTCTGGCCCGGCCGGCGAAGAGGGCGGCGCGCGCGCTGTTTCCGATGATGAGGCGCGGGACTCGTTGCATATCCTGCCGCTGTCGATCATTCCGCTGCGCACCCCCGGGTTGCAGCGGGCGCGGATGATCAAAAACGTTCGGCTCGAAGCTGTGGTTGAGATGTTCAACGATTCAGCGGCGGGGAGCGGGCAGATTAAAGTGCCTGCGCTGGCGGGGTGTTTTGAGTCTTATAAGATCGAGGTCGAACAGGACACGGAAAAGCTGCTGCGCATTTCCACGACCAATAGCTTCGACGTTTATTCGCTGCGTATCGAGTTGCGGCGCCTGAAAATCGACGTTAACAATCATGCAGAATTGTCGCTCTCAGCCTCTAAGAAGGCGGAGTTGACCGAGTATATGAAAACATTTACTCACCCTTTGATTAAGCACATTTATGGGGCGGACAACCAAAATATTGGCGACGTGTCGGATATTATTAAAATGTTCGCCAGCCCAAATCGGGCGGAGGCGGTTAAAAATTTAAAGATGATGGCCGAAAAGCTGAAGGTCGATCTGGCGGAGATCCCAAATTTTCTTGAAGAATATGGCGATATTTTTATGTCGCTGGCCTATTTCCGAAGCTGTATCGATAGCTTGGTGCCGGAAACGCATCGCTTTGTCGACTGGATGAATGAGGTCGGCAAAAGCGCCGAGATTGGCCGGGATAAGCGGCAAATGAAGACAATCGAGCAGGTTGGGGCCGAGTTGACCGACATTACAACCTCGATTACTGGCCGCTTCGAGAACTTCGATCCCTGCCTATCCGGTTGACGCAGACACCCACTAGGTATAGTATTTTATAGAAAGTTGCTGGTCTGGCCAGCAATGCGTTGGAAATGGCGATCTGGGATGAATGCATCTGCCCCGAAGTTGATGGATGTTGAGCAACGC
>CAIZDL010000137.1 GCA_903931735.1 uncultured Rhodospirillales bacterium | reverse complement strand
CTTACCCTAGGCAGAGTGGGGCCAATCAGCCCTGCTTCTGGCCTCACAAACGGGTCATTCGACCGTATTATCGACGAGACTAGCTATAATAGCGGCCTCGTGTGGAATATTACTGCGCAGGATACGATGCGCATCACCAACGCCCGCGGCCTTAACCTTCCTTCTCTCTATAATCTTGGTGCATTTGAAGTTAATAACTTCACCACTCGACCCGATGGCAATTTTCATCCTTCGCTGGATTATGGCAGCCCGTCAGTAAACCCCACCGTGGTTAGCAACTATGAATTGGGCTGGGATCACGCCATCAAATCGGCAGATGCCAAGACCAGGGCCAGCGTATTCTACCAACAAAACCACAACATGGTGGCATTCGCTCCAGTCTTTGTGCTAAGGGGCGGCACTGCTCTTTTGCCCTTTATCAATTACGGACACTCGGAGACGGCAGGGGCGGAGCTTGGTATTACCTGGAAGCTTCCATCGCACTGGGATTGGGGGCTGAATTACACGGCCCAAATCATCCGCGACAGTTACGCCACGGCCGACCGGTTTCCCCAGGAAGGCAACACGGGGCGAACCCCCACCCATAAGGTCAACGCCCACCTCGGCTATGCCGCCGACGTTTGGGATTTCAGCTTAAACGCGCACTATGTATCGGGTTATATAATGCCTGATATTACCGCCCAGCCAGCGACAACAACCAAGGGTATGGCCAGCCTTGGCAATTATGTGATGCTGGAGCCAAGAATCGGCTACCACATCACGCCCGGCATCACCGCCGAACTCTCCGCTCAAGGGCTTTGGGCGCGCCGGGAAATGCCCGTCACCTCAACGCGCCCCTCGATACTCGCTTCAGTTGTGGCGCGGTGGTAACGCCAAAAGCGGCATCCACGAAGACCGCCACAGTTCCCGGTGACGTCGAACGTCTTTATCGTGACAGCCCGTCGCAACGGGGGATAGAATTGGGTGCACGACCCACAAGGAGAATGACATGGCTGAGGCCCGCGCCTGGGTGCTGCTCAAATCCAAGCGCCGTTTTGATCTTCTCAACCCGACACCGTTGGACTGGGAATTGTCGGACCTCGCCGAGGGCGAAGCGCGAACATTCCGCTGGGGTGGGTCCTCGGTTTGGGAGTGGCCGCTATCGGATGCCCAGCACAGTTTGCTAACCCTGGAAATCCACCGGGCCAACGCGCCGAACGGCCTTTCCACTTTACTGGAACTGGCGAACCTCGTTCATGACGGCTCCGAAGCGCTCGGCGTGCGCTGGGACCCGATTACCCCGGTCAAGCCGTTCCTCGGCGAAGGTTTCCACAAAATGGATGTCGCCATTCAGCGTGTCATCCACCTGAGGTTGGGGTTACCCACCGTCCTTCCCGCCGATTGGAAAAGCGCGATAAAACTGGCCGACCGCCGCGCCGCCGCCAGTGAAGCGCTCCATATCGCGGGCTGGAGCCGGGAAGAAATACGCTCCACTCTCAAAATAAAACTTCTTCCCCTGACAGACGACCCCTTGGCACGCCGATACGGGGGAACGCCGTGGGAGCCATGGCCGATGAGAGTGGCCGAAGAACGGTTTCTAACCGAACTCGAACGATTACTTAAAAAACACTGACAGTTCACGCCGCTTTAGTGGGCCGGTAAAAGTCCGGGTTTCCAAAGGCCGACGGCCTTTGGTCGCCGAAGGCAATGTGTCGGGGCTTTGCCCCTCCAACCCCACCAAAGGCCGACGGCCTTTGGAAACCGACTCTAATCTCTCGGCCGCATATCGATGCACCGCACAGCCTTACCGACCGAGCGTTCAATCGACCCAACCGCGACCAAGCGCACGGTGGCGCTAATCCCGATCATCCCCTTGATATGGTGGGTTAACTCGCGCGCGCACGCGGTTTTTGTTTTCTCGTCCGCCCCGGCGGCGAATTCCGGGCGCGGCTCAACCACCACTTCGAGGGTGTCGAGATGCCCCTTGCGGTGCAACTCCAGAATATAATGGGCCGAAAGACGGCCATCCTGAAGTAAAAGTTCCTCGATCTGAGACGGAAAAACGTTGACGCCCCGAATGATCATCATATCGTCGGTGCGGCCGGTGATCTTCTCCATACGGCGCATTGAGCGCGCGGTGCCGGGCAGAAGCCGGGTGAGGTCCCGGGTCCGATACCTTATCGCCGGAAACGCTTCCTTAGTAAGAGTGGTGAAGACCAACTCGCCGTATTCGCCATCGGGCAACACCTCGCCGGTCACCGGATCAACGATCTCAGGGTAAAAGTGATCTTCCCAAATATGAAGCCCGTCCTTCGTCTCGACGCATTCATTGGCGACACCAGGGCCGATGACTTCGGAAAGACCGTAAATGTCGATCGCCTGCATGTCGAATGTTTGCTCGATCTCGTGACGCATCGCCTCAGTCCACGGCTCGGCGCCATGAATGCCAACGCGCAACGAACAGGTGCGGGGGTCGATGCCCTGGCGCCGAAACTCGTCGCCGAGCGCCAACATATAGGAGGGCGTAACCATGATGATGTCGGGCTTAAAATCCTGAATCAGCCGCACCTGCCGCTCGGTTTGCCCACCCGACATGGGGATAACGGTGCACCCCAACCGCTCCGCGCCATAATGAGCGCCAAGCCCGCCAGTAAACAACCCATAGCCATAAGCAACGTGAACAATATCACCCTTCTTCCCGCCGGCCGCCCGAATACAACGCGCGATCAAATCCGCCCAGGTATTGATATCATTTTGAGTATAACCCACCACGGTCGGCTTACCGGTAGTGCCGCTGGAAGCGTGGATGCGCACCACTTTTTCGCGCGGCACGGCAAACATGCCAAAAGGATAGTTCTCGCGCAGGTCCTTCTTGGCGGTGAAGGGGAAGCGGCTCAGGTCGGCAAGCGTCCGGAGATCGTCGGGCCGAACCCCCAGCTCATCAAACTTTTTGCGATAAGCGGGAACGTTATCATAGGCGTGCCCAAGCGACCAGCGCAGGCGGCTCAATTGCAGCGCCGCGATCTCATCCCGGCTTGCGGTTTCGATCGGTTCCAGATCGTGTCTAATTTGCGCTACTTTGGCCACGCCACACCCCCACACCAGACCCAGCCGTTTATGCCAGTCCGGCCGGGATGTGACAACGGGATTTCCCGGCGCCAGGCTTTTATCTCTGCCGACCCACCCGCGTCTTTACACCGGCAAATTTTTCCCACCGGTTGTGCCAAACGGCAAAAATTTCCTTGCCCGCTGAACAAGACGGAGGGAGAGCGCCAGATTATCAAGGGCTTACTTGGCGCCTCCGCTGGCTCGGGCTTTGCTCTGCGTCAATCACGGGGTTTCAATCGTGAAATCCCGTGTTCATCGGGCAGGAGAGCCGTATGTCCCATTCCTCCGGCATTTCGGGAGCATCAAACCTCTACGAGATGATGAGATACCGACAAGCAATGTCGAGTAACCAAGCCAGCTCTGCCAACGCTTCCCAGCAATGGCCCGGGTTTTCTCAGTCTTCAGCGCAATCTTCATCCCAATCTTCAACGCAAACCGGGTCATCCACCCAGCAAAGCACCGCCACCAGCACTGCCGCTGCCAGTGGCCCCGGCTCATCGCTCACCAGCGAGCTTGCCAACCTGCTCATGGAGTTCCAGCAAGTGCTGGGGCAAATGGGGCAAGGGGGCGACCCTGCCGGCGGAGGAGACCCTGCGGCGGGGGGCGATGCCGGGGCCACCGCATCCGCCTCGGCTGGAACAACCAGCGCAACAACAGCCACCGCCAGCACCGACACCAGCCAGGCGGCATCAACTCAGGCGGCGGGAACGGTCCAACCCCATCACCACCATCAGGAGAACGCGGCGAGCCAGAGCCAAGGCGACTCGGCATCATCGGTGGGCCAGAGTTCGGCCACATCGGACAGTAACAGCGCGAGCGCGGCATCTCCCGCCGATGCGTTGGCAACCTTGCTGGGAACCGCCGCCGGCACCGCCGACAGCCCAATCGCACAAGCCACTTTCGAAAAAGCCCTGGCCACCGGTGAGAACACCGCCAAGGCCGACAAACTGTTCAGCAAAATCGACAGCAATGCCGATGGTATACCCCGACTCATTGGGTAGCCGAAAAAGCTTGCGTTTATAGCCGAAATGGATTCATGCTCCGACCATGATTCGTGGCGGCTTCTTGACACCGGAAGATAGGAAAGACCTTGT
>CAIZDL010000136.1 GCA_903931735.1 uncultured Rhodospirillales bacterium | reverse complement strand
TTGTCATCATCCACCACCACCAGCTTCTCGATCCGGCGCGTATGCAGCAGGCGTTTGGCCTCCTCCGAGTCCACGCCCTCGCGCACCGTGACCACTTCCTTGGTCATCAATTCGCTGACCGATTGCCGGGTGTCGGTGGCAAAACGTACGTCGCGGTTGGTCAAAATCCCAACCAGTTTCCCCACCTTCTTGCGCTTGGGCTTTTCGACGACCGGAATACCCGAAATTCGGTGGCGCGACATGAGTTCGAGGGCTTCGGCGAGCGTGCTGTCTGGGGTGACCGTGATCGGGTTAACCACCATCCCAGACTCAAACCGCTTGACCCGGCGAACCTCGTCGGCCTGACGCTCGATCTCCATGTTGCGATGGATGACGCCGATTCCGCCCGCCTGGGCCATGGCAATGGCGAGGGCGCTCTCGGTCACGGTATCCATCGCCGCCGATAGCAACGGGATACCAAGCTCAATGGTTTTGGTGAGGCGGCAGCGGGTGTCAACCTCGTGTGGCAGCACCGAGGAAGATGCTGGAACCAGCAACACATCGTCGAAGGTCAGAGCTTCACGAAATCTGGTGTCACCGGCCATGCGTCCGCTCCCGAAAATTATTCGGCACTATACACCCGTCGGCAGGCTTGTGAAGCTCCCCAGTGCCGCGCCCCACCTGACCCCACCCCAGAATCCCCCTCGCCAGCGGCAAAGGGGGGCGTTATTTGCATGTTATTGGCAACGGCTGTAATATGGGCCAATTTCACCATTAAAATGGCTACCCAGTCCACCATCGGCCGCATAAAACCCTGTTATCGGGCCATTTTCCCCAAAATATGCTGTCTTGATCGGCGTGGAGAGTTCCAGAATATCGCCCTGTTCTCTTAAAGATGCCTTTATTGATGTGTTGTCGGGGAGGGTTGCTGAAAACTGGCTCAAACTTTGCGCCTTGGCGATCACTATAATCTTTGGGAATGCCAAACCGGTTTCAGAATTACACCATCGGCCAACGAATTCGTTGGGTTGCTGCGCTTTGGCCGAAAGCGTAAAAAGTAGGATAGCGAGAACTGCAAAAAGTGTTTTCATGGCGTTCACCTTTGACATCACCGTTTTCAAAGCTGTATTATAGCACTTGATGCAGTTCTCGATTTTAATCAAGACATTGTTAGTGTGCGACGATTCCAAGAACTTCCTTTATCTCGGCAAGAGCTTCCACTTGTTGTGCAAAGTCTAGTCCTTCGAGCACTTCAAGCGACGCGACCATCTGCACCACCGCCATTTCAATACGCAATTCGGCTGCGCGCTCGGGGTGCTCCGCGATTACCTCGGCAGAGGGAAATAACCGGTGCAAAGCTTCATTAAACCGAACGATCACCTGCTGTTTTTCAGTTGATGATAGTCCTTCAAGGCGGCTAAGCCGGTCGACAATCTTTTTGACGGCAGACTCGATCGTCTTTTTGTGCGGCATGGAGAGGCTCCTTTTTAACTCTGAGGTGGAACACCATCGGCAAGCTTGGCGGAAGGCGCAGAAGATTGGGGTGATCTTCAGCCTTTGCGATCCCGCTGCCTTAGCTTAAAGCGATCCTGCGCCTGTTGGAAGACCTGTTCCTGGTCAAATGATTCGATGCCGGCGGTTCGCGGGCGCGCCCCGTTCCAGGATTAGACACTGGAAATGCTCTGGCCATTCAGCGATGATCCTGGTTGCGTCGGGGCCGGGGCTGCGTGCCCCCTGGTTATTGGTGTCGGAAGAGGCTCCACCATAAAGTAACGACAAAGCTAAGCTTTGCGGTAATATCAATTAGGATTGACCAAGGGAGTTTTTGATGGTTTTAAGGAATCGTGGTAGAGAAAAGATACCCGTGCTTTGGCACATCGCATGTTATTTGATGATGTTTGCTATGGGCGCGATCTTAACGCCGTTTTCTGCCCGTGCCGAGACGCCATCGGTAAAGATCGCCGTGGCGATCTCCCTCAGTGGCTCCAATGCGACTGTCGATAAGCAGATTCTCGATGGCGCCCGCATGGCGGTGGACGAATCGAACGCTTCGGGCGCAGTTCCGCCGGTGGAGTTGGTGGTCCATGATGACCAGGGCACGGAAGATGGGGGCAAAGCGGTTGCCAACCAGATCGTTGCCAGCGATGCCTTGATGGTCATCGGTCCTGGCCTGACCAACCTCTCGGTGGTTGCCGGGCCGATTTATGGCGAGGCCGGACTCGCATCGGTTGTGCCCACGGCCTATGGCGACGTGGTGACCTCCAACCCAACCACCTTTCGGCCGCTGTTCAGCACCAGTGAAATGGGCGGGGCTTTAACAAACTATCTTTACCATGTGCTTGGTGGCAAGCAGGCGGTTGTCATCTATAAAGACAGCGCCTTTGGACGCCCGATCGCGGCTGGCGTGAAGAAAGCCGGCGATCGCCTTGGCATTAAAGTTACCACCTTTTCTTACAGCAACGCTGCCGAAGCTTTGGTGGCGACTCAGAATGCGGCGGCGCTTCCCGATCATCCGGCGGTTATTTTGGCTTCGCTGTTTGACGAATCAAAGCCGATTCTGCTTGGCTTGCGGCGCGCGGGCGTTGCCGGGCCAATTCTTGCGACCAGCACAATCGCGACCGACTCTTTTGCGAAGCTCTTTGCGGGCGAGCCAGAAGAGCTTCAAAAGCCGGGGTACTTTACTGAAGGTGTTTACGCGGCGGCGCCAATGCTTCTCGACAGTGCCGGTGCAGAAACTCTGGCATTTGCAGATCGCTTTCGTCACCGTTTCAACCAAGATCCGACGTGGCGTTCGGTCCAGGCGTTCGATACCGCCCGGATGGCAATGGCCTCGGTGAGACATGCGGTTGCGGCGGGGAAGGCCGATATCCGGAGCCGGCGTGATGCGGCCCGCGCCTTCCTTGTTTCACTGGATAGCCCGGCCCATGCCCTTGCCGGCATAACCGGTGCGCTGTGGTTCACGGCCGACCGGGGACGGCAGCAGGCGGTTCGGATTGGCCGTTTCCACGATGGTTTAGTGGAGTCGGCGCCGTTGCAATTGCTTCCGGTTTCGCGCCCGGCTCAGGAAGATATCACGGCTGGTGTGTTGGTGGACACGGGCTTGGGTACTTTTGCCCGTCGCCAGCAGGTGGTTTATTCCGGCGTTTACTTGAATAAAATTCCGCGGGTGGATGTCGCCCTATCAACTTTCACGGCGGATTTCTATTTATGGCAGCGCTTTGGCCATGGTGCTGGCCCAGGGGCAGTCGATCCGACGGAGATCGAGTTCCCCGACATGGTTCACGGATCGTTTGACGCAAAACGGATGGCCGAAGCGGGGGAGTTGCCCGACGGGACTTCGTATCGACTGTGGCATGTTCGCGGTGATTTTAAGAATGACTTCGACCTTCATCACTTTCCCGCCGATCATCAAACATTGGCGGTGCGCTTCTTCAACAGCAAGGCCTCATCGGATCGCCTGATCTACGCTCTTGATCGACGGGGGACGTTGGGGAGCGCGGCCCAGCAAGAAAATGGGAGTTCGGGGGGCAGGATCGCCGCCGATGCCTTTCACGGCCTTTCACAGTGGAAAATCGTTCGGACTGCGGAAAACCGGGACATTCTGGTCACATCAT
Organism: uncultured Rhodospirillales bacterium; assembly: GCA_903931735.1. Classification (GTDB taxonomy): domain Bacteria; phylum Pseudomonadota; class Alphaproteobacteria; order Azospirillales; family Azospirillaceae; genus BOG-933. Next base: position 1,671 of record CAIZDL010000136.1, on the reverse strand, counting down.
CGCCTCTCGGCGATCCAAGGCGGCTTGGGGTCGAAGGTATTCGAGAGTTGTCTGGTTTTGCGGTTACCATTGATCTTAGCCGCCGTAGTTTGCCGACCTTAAGTAAGACCTTGTTACCGCTCGGCCTGTTGTGCCTGATTATGTTCGTGACCTTGTTCTTCCCGGCAGGTAACGTCATGCCTCGGGTTGCCACTGTTATCACCGGCGCACTGACCGGCTCTGTTCTTCTCTCTTCTACGAATACCCAGCTCGGAAATGTCGGTTACCTCGTCGACATTGAATATGTTTTCTACCTGTTCTTTTTCCTCTGCTTGGTCTGTTTGTTAACCGTGGTTACTGCCGAGCGGCTTCGGTCGGCGGGGCATCCCCCGAAGGCGCTCAAGGTTGAGGCAGCCGCACGTTGGGTGTTTCTCACAATATGCACAATCGCTGTTAGTACGGCCGTGTATTTCTTCTCGGCGGCTTAATAGGTTTGCTTTGCTTCCGGCTTTGGGCAAGCAAAAATGGTCCAGGGGGAGTGCCCCCCTGGACCATTGCCGAGAAGAAAAATGCTTAGCCGCGGTTCATGCGGTTCTCAACGAGGCTGGAAACAACTGTGGGGTCGGCCAGTGTTGTCGTGTCACCAAGAGCATCGTGTTCATTGGCCGCGATTTTGCGCAATATCCGGCGCATGATCTTGCCTGAACGCGTTTTTGGGAGCCCCGGCGCCCACTGAATTAAATCGGGAGCGGCGAGGGCGCCGATTTGTTTGCGCACCCATAGCACCAATTCTTTGCGAAGCTCCTCGCCCGGTTCCTCGCCAGCGTTGAGGGTGACATAGGCATAAATGCCCTGGCCTTTTATGTCATGAGGATAGCCAACGACCGCCGCTTCCGCAACTTTTGCATGAGCGACGAGCGCGCTTTCTACCTCTGCTGTTCCAAGGCGGTGCCCGGAAACGTTGATAACATCGTCGACACGGCCGGTGATCCAATAATATCCATCGGAATCACGCCGGCAGCCATCTCCGGTGAAGTATTTTCCGGCAAAAGTAGAGAAGTAGGTGAGCCCAAACCGGGCATGGTCACCATAGACCGTGCGCATCTGCCCCGGCCATGAGTCGGCGATGCAAAGATTGCCTTCGGTCGCTCCCTCAAGGACGACGCCATCGTTATCGACGATTACCGGTTTAATGCCAAAGAATGGTTTCGTTGCGGACCCAGGCTTTTGACCGATAGCACCCGGGAGCGGGGTGATCAAAATTCCACCGGTTTCAGTCTGCCACCAAGTATCGACAATCGGGCAACGCCGTTCGCCGACCACGTTGTAGTACCATAGCCATGCTTCAGGGTTGATCGGCTCCCCGACTGTGCCGAGGAGACGGATGCTTTTGCGGCTGGTCTTCTGGACGGGCGCCACACCTTCGCGCATCAATGCTCGGATCGCGGTGGGGGCGGTGTAGAAAATATTAACCTGATGCTTGTCACAGACTTCCCAGAAGCGCGAAAAATTCGGATAGTTGGGCACGCCTTCGAACATCAAGGTGATCGCGCCGTTGGATAGTGGGCCATATACAATGCTTGCCTATCCGGTTAACGCAGACACCCACTACATGTTGGGTGCGCCCAATCGCCGGAGTAGAGTTCAGCGTAGGTCGGCGCCTCAGCCCCGCCCGCGATCCCCAGCAATGAT
>CAIZDL010000135.1 GCA_903931735.1 uncultured Rhodospirillales bacterium | reverse complement strand
TGCCTTCTGCGAAGCAATGCTCGGGTTTCTGAGAGAAAAAGTCCCGAAGAACTGGGCAAGCTGGTGCGACGACGTCTCAGATAACTTTCGAGTTATTTCGCCAAAGGATTTTCGGATTCTGAGGTGAACAGGGTATATCTCGATTATCCGAAACATCACGCCACAGGCGGACGTTTTGCCCCAGCATCTCACCGTTCATCCTGTTCGTCGAACACCAGAGTGAGAAATTCATCGAAATTGGCAATGAATATATCAACCAAAGCAGGATCGAACTGCCGGCCACGCTCGCCCTGGATGTATTCAAGCACCTGATCGGAGGGCCAACGGCGCTTGTAGGGGCGATCGTTGGATACCGCGTCGAACACATCGACCAAACCGACGATCCGGCCGAGAATATCGATCTCGGTGCCTTTTAACCCAAAGGGGTAGCCACTGCCGTCCCAGCGTTCATGGTGTTGAAGGCAAACCTCTGCTGCGGTGTTGAGCAATTGCCGCTTCGAGCCCTTGAGAATGTTGTAGCCGATGGTCGTGTGGGCCTTAACGCAGGCGAACTCTTCGGTGGTGAGCTTGCCCGGCTTATTCAGCAAAGCATCCGGAATGCCGACCTTGCCCAGATCGTGCATAGGGGCCACCAGCCGCAGCACTTCCAACTGCGGCTCCGAGAGGCCAAACTTCTTGCCGAGCAGATACGCGCTCTTGCCAACCCGGGCGGTGTGCCGGCTGGTATCCACCGAACGGGTTTCCACAACATCGGAGAGGGTCTGAACAATCTCGGTGCTGGTTTCTGTCAACTCGCGGCTCAGGCACACGTTTTCAAAGGCAAACCCAAGGGTGGCCGAAAACACCCGCAGCAACCGGATATCGATTTCTTCGAACGGTTGGGGGGATTCGATATAGATCAGCTCCTCACCCCCGGTCGAGCTATGGAAGACGCCCACAAAGTCCCGCTCGCCGGCCACACAACACCGCTCAGGGCCAATTTCAGCCAGCCGCGCCCGCAACGGCGCTGGCAACGCGCCCTCCGGCTGAACGCCGACCAGCCCACCAAACGAGCCGATGCCAGCCAAAAACACCAACCCCTGGGGGGCTCTGCTGGCGGCAAACCCCGAGACCAGCAGCGGCAGGGTGCCATCACCCGGCAGCCCCCCCTGATAATGGCTGAGCAACACGGCGATCTGGGCCAGTGCGCCGGCCGCGAACCGTTCCAACGACTGGTGCTCAAACAGCTTGCCCGAGGCGCCGATAATCCGCTCCAGCCCCCGGCGGCTGAGTTCGAGGTTGCGAATATCGCGGTAGGCCCGCAGTGCCGACATCATCACAGTGTGGAGCTTTTGCGCGGTCAGCTCGGTCTTTTCGCGATAGTCGTTAATGTCGAAGTCTTCAACCACTTGGCGCTCCGGCGCATAACCGGGCTGGCCGGTGCGCAGCACAATGCGCACGTCGGCGTTGCCCAAATCCTGCCGGATCACCCGCACGACATCGAGCCCGGCATGGTCGGACTCCATCACCACATCCAGCAGCAACACCGCGATCTCGGGGTGCGCGCGCATCACGGCGCTGGTTTCGGCCGCGGTCTGCGCACTAAAAAACTCCAAAGGACGGCCGGCGAACGCAAAGTCTTTCAGCAGCAACCGGGTGACGGAATGAACGTCGGGTTCGTCATCGGCGATCAGCACCCGCCAGGGCCGCGCCCCAGCCACCGCCGCAGGGGCCACTCTGGCCCGACTGGGAAAAATCAGCGGCTTGGTTTTTGCCGGCTCAAGCAGCTCCGCCATGGCGCGCCCCCTCGTTATCGGTTGCGGGTGGAACTCCGGGTGCATTGGCGGCAGACGCATTGAGCGGCAACCGAAGGGTCACCGTCATCCCCTTATCGGGCGCGGAATCGCATCGGATGTGCCCGCCCAAGGTTTGCGTGACCAGATTATAAACCACGTGCATCCCGAGTCCGCTGCCCCCTTGGCCCATCCGCGTCGTAAAAAACGGCTCGAAAATTTTCTCCAACTGATCAGCAGCCATCCCCCGACCATCATCGGTATAAATCATTACCAGAACGGTGTTGTCTACCTTAACCCGCACTGTAATGTGACCTTCCTCCCATCCATCGAAGCCATGCACCAACGAGTTCTCGAGCAGGTTGGTTAATATTTGCGATAACACACCCGGGTCGCTGGTGAAGACCAAATCAGCGGGACACTCGACGCTCACCGTATGGCGGGTCTTTTTGAGCTTTGGCCGCAGGCTGGTCAACACTTCGTCGATGTAAATGCCAACATTGAACGACCGCCGTTGCTCGGCAGACTGGTCAACCGCAACCAGCTTAAAGCTGCGCACCAGCGACGCCGCCCGGCGCAGGTTGGCCAGCAGCGAGCCACACGACTCCCGGGCGGTCTCGATATAGTCCTCGAAATCTTCTTGGGTGACCGAGCCCGCCTGATACGCTTGGTGGAGCTTTTGGGTTTTCTGATCGAGAAACGAGGCGACGCTCACCCCAAGCCCGACCGGTGTGTTCACCTCGTGCGCCACCCCGGCCACCAACCGGCCGAGCGCGGCCATTTTTTCAGACCGGATCAACTCCGCCTGGGTCGCGCGCTGGTCGGAGATATCGACCACGGTGCCCACAAAGCGCACCGCCCGCCCGCCGGCATCGCGCACCGCCTCGCCGGTATCCTCGATCCACATCCAGAGGCCGCTTTTGCTTTTCAGCCGGTACTGGGCACGAAATTCGGCGGTGACACCGGCAAGATGACGCTTTGCCCGCGCCCGCAGCTCCGCCCAATCTTCCGGGTGGACCGCCGCGCGGAAGGCCGCATCGGTGACCGCAAGTTCGCCCGGCGCATAGCCCAGCATGATCGGCAGCTCGGGCGAGCACCACCGCGTTCGACCAACCAAATCGATATCCCAAACACCGGCACGGGTGGCGGCGAGCGCCAGCTTCAGCCGCTCCTCGCTTTGGCGCAGCGCGTCTTCCCCCTGGCGCCGACTGGAGATATCTAGGTAGGTGAGCAGATAACCAACCGCGGTCCGTCCATAGCTGCGGATCTCGACAATGCGATCGTCGCCAATCCGCATCTCATAGCCGTGGATGGTCGGCTGGACAATGCGCGCCAGCCGATCGGCCACCAACTGGCTGATATCGCCCGGCCCATAGCGGCCAAGCTCGGCAAAATAACGGATCATATGCGGAACATAGCGCCGGGCCTCCAGCTCGGCCTCAGAAACCCCCCACAGCTCGAGATAACGGCGATTGTACAGGATCAGGCGCAAATCCTCGCCAAACATGACCAGGGCATTGGGCATCGCCTCGATGGCCGCGCGCAGCAACGCTGTTTTTTCCTGCGCCTCGGCCTCGGCCACCTTTCGCTCGGTAATATCGGAGCCAATGCCCCGATAGCCCTGAAACGTCCCGTTCTTGTAAAATGACGGCTTGCCCGACAGCAAAATATGCCGCTCGGCGCCGTCACGGCCCTGAATGGTGAAATTAAGGTTTTCAAACGGCTGCCGCCCGGCCATAACCCGGAAATGCGCCTGCCAAATTTCACGCGCGGCGGCAATCTGGCGCGGCCCGGCAACATCCCACTGCGTGCGACCGAGCACCGCCGACGGATCAAGGCCGGTTATTTCGTAAAAACGCGCTGAGAGATAGGTGAACTCAAAGCGCGAATTGGTCTCCCAAAACCAATCCGAAGCGGACCCGGCAATATCTTGAAGACGACGCCGATTGGCCTCAAGCATCATCACCATAATCACCAGTGCCGCCGTCAGCCCCGCCCCCAGCACCAACACCAAGAGCGGCGCACCGCTGCGGGTGGCGGCCTCAAACGCCGGACCCGATGCGCTCCGCACCGCCCAGCCCAACCCCGCCACCCCCATGGTCGTTTCCGCCGAAAATGCCGACTGGGTGGTGGATTCGGCGGTTTTGGGCGGCGTCGCCAGCGCCGTTTCCCCCTCAAACACGCTCACCGACAGCGGCACCGGCAAACACCGTTGGGCAACCGCGACCAACGCCGCGACATTGATTGTGGCCCCGGCCCACCCCCTTAGCGCCGCGCGCCGGGCCGCAACGGCCGGCGGATCCGGGCCATTAAACACCGGCACCAGCACCAACGGCGGAAGAGCGCCCGCGACCAGCACCGGCCCGGCCTCATCCCGCGCCCGCTCGGCAGCAGCCTGCCATGCCGGCTCGGCCTTGGCGGGAACCTCGCCCTTTGACGCCGCTGGCACAAACTGAAATCGCGCATCAATCGGGGTAAGCTGGCGCGCCCCATTCAAGCGGCCAAGCTCCGCCCCAACCGCCTCGGCCAGCGCCCCCGCAAAACTTTCATGCTCGGCGAGGAACAACTCCTGCGCGCGGCTTTCTTCCCCCCGCCACGTCAACCACCAGGCGAGCCCGCTGACCAACAGCGCCCCCACGAGCACCAAGCTGGGAATCACCGCCAGCATCGACCCGGCCGCTTTGCCCGACACCGCCATCGACGTTCATTCCACGCCCAAAAGACCACTCTTGCGGCAACCGACCCGCAGCCCGTTCCGTGTGGTCATGAGGGTAGAAGGGTATCATTTCGCGTCGAAGCAGTTAAACCGAATTCGATTATGGTGCGTTGCGAAATCTTAAAACACTTGTCACGGGCGGAGCACGCCGATCACATCGTGGACCTCGGCCAGGGTTTTGGCTGCGATCTCCCCCGCCCGCTCGGCCCCGCGCTTCATGATGCGATCAAGCTCGGCAACGTCGCCGAGCAGGCGATTCATTTCCGCGTTTATCGGCGCGAGCTTGGCCACCGCGACCTCGACCAGTGCCGCCTTGAAGGCCGAAAATTGCTGACCCGAAAAACGGGCCAAGGTCTCGGCCCGGCTCTCCCCGGCGAGGGCGGCGAAAATGGTCACCAGATTATCGGCCTCCAACCGCGTCTCCAACTCGACCAAGCTGCCCGGCAATGGCTCGGGATCGGTTTTGGCCTTGCGGATCTTGAGCGCAATGGTATCGGGGTCGTCGGTCATATTGATCCGCGAATAGTCCGACTCGTCGGACTTGCTCATCTTTTTCGAGCCATCCCGCAGCGACATCACCCGGGTCGCCTCGCCGAGAATCAAAGGCTCAGGCAGGGGAAACACCTCCTGCCCATAGGCACGGTTGAACGCGCCGGCAATATCGCGCGCCAACTCCAGGTGTTGCTTCTGGTCTTCGCCCACCGGCACATGAGTCGCCTTATAAAGCAGAATGTCGGCGGCCATCAGCACCGGATAGGCGTAAAGCCCAAGCCCGGCATTTTCCCGATGTTTGCCCGCCTTCTCCTTGAACTGGGTCATCCGGTTGAGCCAGCCGAGCGGGGTATGGCACGACAGAATCCAACCAAGCTCGCTGTGGCCGGCAACCCCGCTTTGGGCAAAAAGAATGCAGCGTTCGGGGTTGACGCCGGCGGCGATATAGGCCGCAATAATCTCGCGGGTGCTCCGGCGCAGCTTCACCGGGTCCTGGGGCACCGTGATGGCGTGGAGATCCACCGCACAAAAAATGCACTCATAATCGTCTTGCAACGCCACCCAGTTGCGGAGCGCGCCGAGATAGTTGCCCAGATGCAATTGGCTGGTCGGCTGCATACCGGAAAAAATGCGGTTCACTGCGAGGCGCTCCTGCTGTCGTCGGGGACACATGGTGACCCGCGCTTTATCGCGCCCCGAGGGTTGGCGGTCAAGCGCCGGGGGGGGCACCCCAATGCCCCTTGACGAAGCTTCAACGACGGGTACTTTCTGCTAAGACTATTTTTCGAGGACCCCACCCCCTTGATGACACCCGGCGACATTACCCTTGCGGCCTTGGCGTTTGCATTGGAGCGCGGGCAAAAGGCGGCCCTGGCCCAAGCGCTGGCCCACCTTGAACGCGCCCCCGATGCCGCCCCAACGCTTGCCCTGCTCGACGCCGCATGGCAGGCGCCCCGCGCCGAGGTAATCGGCCTTACCGGCCCGCCGGGGGTTGGCAAATCGACACTCACCGGCGCGCTGATCACCCAGTATCGGCGCCAGGGGCGACGGGTGGCGGTGATCGCGGTGGACCCGTCCTCCCGGCGCAGCGGTGGCGCGCTGCTGGGCGATCGGGTGCGCCTGGGCACCGACCCGGACGATACGGGGGTATTCGTGCGCTCGATGGCAGCGCGGGACCGGCTGGGCGGCCTTGCCGGGCTGACCATTGCCGCCATGGTCTTGATGCGCGCGCTTTACGATGTGGTGCTGATTGAGACCGTCGGCGTTGGGCAATCGGAAACCGACGTTGCCAGCGCCGCCGACACCGTGGTGTTTTGCGTTCAGCCCGGCTCAGGCGACAGCCTGCAATTCATGAAGGCTGGAATTGTTGAAATTCCCCACATCGTGGTTGTGACCAAAGCCGACATGGGAGCCACCGCAAGCCGCGCCCTCACCGACGTTGAAGGCGCCATCGGCATGACCCAAGACGAAGCGGGCTGGCGGGTGCCGGTGCTGGCACTCTCGGCGCTCCACCACGAGGGGGTAACGGCGCTGGCAAGGCAACTGGACACCCGCGCCGCCTTCCTCACCACCGACGGCCGGCTAACCCGCCAACGCCACGCCCAAGCCGGAGACTGGCTGATTGACGCCGTGCGCGAGCGCTTCGGACGCGACGGTCTAAAACGCGCGGGCTCCCTGGATCTGCCCGCCGGGACCCCGCCCTTTGGAATGCTGAGGGAAATTTTATCACGCTTGGGATAGGGAGACGACCGATGCCACGGTATCTTGGCTTGGGCCTGCTATTAACTCTGCTGGCATTTGGCCCGGCGGCGGCCGAAGAGGGCCACACCTTTTTGCACAACGCCAACCCCTCGAACCCGCTGTTCGAGTGCCAGCAAAGCACCATCGGCCAAGTGGCCTGTCAGGCCGGACACCGCTGCAAGTGTACCTACAACGCCTTTGGTAGCGCCATGCAGGGCCTTCCGCCCGGCTATCGCTGGGATTGCGGGCTGGAGCAGGGGACCTGCATGAGCGACGTGCCCGCCGGAACCACCGGCACCTACAGCACCGGCCCCGCAAACAGCGTGCCGACACCCCAAGTGGTGGTGCCCTTTACCGGCACCGGCCGGACGCACTGATGTTCCGACTCCAACGCAACGGTGGTCATCGCCCCTCGCCGGCCTCCCGGCAGGCGGTGACCGAGAGGCGCTTGGCCGCCGGCCACAACAGCGCAACGTATCCGGCAATCCAGGCCAGCGCCAAAGTCAGGGTGGCGCCGAGCATCCCCAGCGTTTGACACATCACAATGTTCAGCGGCAGCAGCAAAAGCCCCTGAACCACCGTGATGCGGAAATTGTACCAATAAAGCTCCAGCGCCAGCACAATCGGCCGCACCCAAAACACCATGGTCACGAAGCCGCTGGCCACCAACAAAATTTGAAATGGCAGCACGCTCGGCTCAAACGCGGCGCCAAAGGCCAACACCACCACCGGCCGGGCGGCGATAATCCCAACCAGAGTGCCCACCGCCACCAATGGCAGCCATGTGCGGCACAGCACCACCACCCGCCGCCGAACCTCGGTCAGGTCCCGGCGCACGACAAGTTCGCTGAAATCCTGATAAATGACCTGGGAGAGCATCTCGCCCACCCGCATCACGGTGGCGGCAAGGCTCTTGGCCAGGCGATACCAGCCAACCTCTTCGGCTGTGCGGTAAAAGCCGAGCACCAACGTATCGGCCTCCTTGATCGCCGACGAGCAAATGCTCCAAAGAAACGTCGCCCCCATAAAGCCCCAAAACGCCGAAAGCTCGCGCCGACGGCCAAATATCCCCGAGCGGGCCAGGGCGCCAAGCTTAACCCCATAGCCGCCGGCCATGGCGCCAAAGAGGCAGCCCCCTGTCAACACCGCCTGAAGCGCCCCGGTGATCGCCATCAACCAACCGGCGGCAACGAGGCTGAGCTGGCCCATTGCCAACAACACGCCGAGACCGCCCACCCGCATCAACGGAAACACCGTGTTGAGCGCGGCGATATCGCGATAGCGGCCAAGATCGCGGGCAACGCTGAACCAAACCTGATCGAAGACCGCACACACCTGCATGGTGCCGATCAACAAATAAATCGGGATCGCCCCGGTGCCCCCCGGCAGGTCGGCGGCCAGCCACGGCACGGTGGCAGCAATCACCACCAGGGCCAACACCCGGGTCGCGACCTCAATGGCCAGGGCCGAGCCGAGCAACAGCTCGACCAACCCCTGGTCGTCCCGATTGCGAAACTCGACCAGATAGCGCGTCACCGGCTCGGAGGTGCGGAAGGTGCATAACGAATAGGCCACCAGCACATAAGCCTGAACACCGCTCCAGATACCAAACTCGGCTGGCCCCAGCGTGCGCGCCAGGATCAGGGTTTGGAGCAAAGCCAGCCCCATCGCGGCGGCGCTGCCGCCAAAGAGGAAGGTGCCGTTCGTGAACAGGCGGCGGAGCGAAGGCTTCACCGGTTAAACTTTCGCTAAGGATTGGGGGGGGCTAACAGCCGAAGGCCGACCACCCCCGCGCTCTTAGACCCCAACCGAGGCCGACGCAAGGGCCGTTGCCAAAATACGCGGTATTCCCTAATCGTTCACCGCCGCGCCCTCCCGCCGGGGGTCCACCGCGCCGACCAGACGGCCCTCAACGAGTTGGACGCCGATGAGACCGCTGACCATAGGAACCAGCGCCACCTCGTGCCCGCGTGCCACCAGCCCCGGCTTGAGCAACGCCAGCGCCGAGCCCTCTTCCAGCTCGGTAACGCCGTTGCGGTTGTTCATGTGAGGCAGGTTGATGGCGGTTTGGAGGTCGAGCCCCCAATCAATCACCCCGACCAGCGTTTCGGCAACATAGCCGATGATCCAGGCCCCACCGGCCGAGCCCAGCGCCATTATGGGGGTGTTGGTGTCATCGAGCACAATGGTCGGCGACATCGCCGAGCGCGGCCGTTTGCCCGGCTCAACCCGGTTGGCCACTTGCCGCCCGCCAACGGTGGGGACAAACGAAAAATCGGTCAGCTCGTTGTTGAGCAAAAAACCATCGACCATCAACCGCGACCCAAACGCATCTTCGATCGAAGCCGTCACCGACACGATGTTCCCGGCCTTATCAACCACCACAAAATGACTGGTGGAGGGACGCTCGGGCGCGGCGCCCGGCGCACCATTTTGGGCATCGCGCCAGGGCGGGTTGCCGGCCCGCACCGGCACCGGCGCCGCCCGGTCGCGGTCGATCAATTGCGCGCGCACCAACACATAAAGCGGGTCGGCCAGCCCGGCCGCCGGAACCGAGGTCACCTCCGGGTCGGCAAGGTAAGCGTCGCGGTCGGCATAGGCCAGCTTGGCCGCCTCGAGAAACAAATGAACGGCGTCCAACGCCAGCGGCCGAATGTGTTCGATATCGAAATGACTGAGCAGGCTCAATATTTCGCTCACGCTCGCGCCGCCCGAAGGAGGCGGCAGGCCACAAACCAGCGTGGTGCGATAAGGCGCGCAGACCGGCTCCCGGGCCAAGACCGAATAGCTCTTAAGATCGGCCTCGGTGATCAAGCCGGGATTGGCGACAGGACCGACGACCTTGGCCACAATGTCTTTGGCAATCGTTCCGGTATAGAAATCATCGCCATTGCTCGCGGCGAGCTTGCGTAAGGTCTCGGCGAAAGCCGGGTTTTTGAGCTTGGTGCCAGCGGCACGGGGCGAGCCATCGGGATTAAGGAAATAGGCCTTGGTGGTGGGGTCGCGCAGCAAATGCTCCCGGTCGAGCGCGATTTGCTGAGCAAGGCGGGGCGAAATCTCAAAGCCCTGCTCGGCAAGCTCAATCGCGGGCTGGAACAATTTGGCCCAAGGCAGCTTGCCGCCCTTGCGGTGCGCAGCCTGCCAAAGCCGCACCGCCCCCGGCACGCCCACCGACCGCCCCACCACGGCCGCATCGTAAAACGCCAACGGCTGCCCCGACGCGCTTAAAAACATCTCTGGACGAACCGCTGCTGGCGCTGCCTCGCGGCCATCGAGCCCATAAAGCTCGCTCGCCGCGCGGTCGTAGCCCAGCAAAAACGCCCCGCCGCCAATGCCGGACGACTGGGGCTCGACCAAGTTGAGCACCATCTGCACCGCCACCGCAGCATCGATGGCGCTGCCCCCGTCGCGAATAATTGCGGCGCCTGCCTTGGCGGCGACCGGGCTTGCGGCCACCACGATAAAGGGCTTGCTCGCGCCGGGCGGCACCTCCCCCGCGCGCACGCCGCCCGGGCCGAGCAACAGGGCCACGATCAAAAAAGCTGCGATCCTAGCCATTGATCTTCCGCCCCTTGAGTTTGTAAACGAATGTGATGACCTCGGCCACCGCCCGGTAATGCTCGGCGGGGATTTCCTGATCGATATCGACGGTATCATAAAGCGCGCGCGCCAGAGGCGGGTTCCGCACCACCGGAATATCGTGCTGCTCGGCCACCTTACGAATGGTCGCGGCAATAAAGTCGGCGCCTTTGGCAAGAACGACCGGCGCGCGGCCACTGGTGGCATCATATTTCATGGCTACGGCAAAGTGCGTGGGGTTGGTGATTACCACATCGGCCTGAGGTACAGACGACATCATCCGCTGCCGGGCTTTTTGCACCCGCATTGCCCGAATCTTACTTTTAACCAGCGGATCGCCTTCGGTCTGCTTGTATTCGTCCTTAACCTCTTGCTTACTCATCTTCATTTTGTTCATGAAGGTGGCATATTGGTAGGCAAAATCGAGCACCGTGATGACCAGAACCACCAAAACAATCGCGATCATCATTTTATAAGCGACCTGATGGACCTCCCAGAGCAACGAGGAAAAATCCATCCCGATGAAATGCTCAAAATGAATCACCACCGGCTTCAAAATAATAAAGACCACAATCCCGATCGCGATCAACTTACCGAGATTTTTGCCCATCTCGACCGCTTGGTGATCGAGCTTGAACATTCGCTGGAGCGCGGTAAGCGGGTTTAGTTTGGCAAAATCGATGGCCAAACTGGCCCAGGTGAACTGAAAGCCGATTTGCAGCACCGTCGCCAAAACGCCGAGCACCATCAACAGCAACAACGGCACCCCGGCATACCACATAACATCCACCATCGCCCGCCCGATCATCAGGCGAATCCCCTCGGCATCGGTGGGCAGTTGATGAACCTCGGTAACGAAGCGGGCCAGCTCGTTTTTGATGTTGGTGGCAATGGGCGGCGCGACCCAGGCGATAATGACCAAAATGCCGATCATCGCCATCAAGTGATTGACTTCGCGGCTAATCGCAAACTGGCCCTCTTCGTGGGCTTTATCCAGTTTGCGACTACTGGCGTCTTCTGTTTTTGATGACTCGTCTTCCTCTTCGGCCATCGCCCATCACCCCGGTGAGACAAATTGGGCAAGCGTGCTTTCGAAGTGCCGCAGCCAGAACGTCATCATCGCCGAAACCGTGATCGCAAATAAAAACAGCCCGAAGGCAATTTGGGCCGACGTGAACACAAAAAACACCTGCATCTGGGGCGCCAGCCGCGCCATAATCCCAAGCGCGAGGGCAAACACGAGGCCGGTTGCAATAAACGGCGCCGCCATCTCGACCCCAATGGCGAAACTATCGGCGACCATCCGAATGATAATTTGTGCAAAATCGCCAACGGGCAACGGCGCCCCCGGCTTAAAAACATCGTAGCTATGAACAACCGCGGTCAACATCATGTAGTGCAAATTAGAAATCAAAATCAGCAGCAGCGCCAACCACGAAAGCAGCGATCCCGGTAGCGAGCCTTGGGTTGCCAAAGACGGGTTGAACACAAAAGCGTTTGAAAGCCCGGTCTGCATCGCGATAATCATGCCCGCGACTTCCAGCGCGCTGAACATCATCCGCGCGAGCGACCCGATAAACACCCCGACCATGATCTCGCCGGCCAGCAACAAAAACAGTGTCAACGGCGAGGCCGGTTCCGGCGGCAATTGCGCCAATAGCACCGGCGTCACGATAATGCTGATCACCATGGCCAGCATCAACCGCACCTGGGTCGGCACAAATTGGTCGCCAAACACGGGCATAACCATCATCGCGGCGCCGATGCGGGTAAACACCAGCAGCCAAGCAAACAAATTTCCGGCGATCAAAGCCTGAAGCGCCGCCATGGCCGACCCTTAGGGCACGCCGACGGCAACAATGCGGTCGGCGATGTGCTGAGTGAACGTGGTAAGGTGAGACAGCATAAACGGCGCGAGAAAAATTGCGGTGGCGAAACCAAGCACCATTTTCGGCACAAATGTAAGGGTCTGTTCCTGGATTTGGGTCAACGCCTGAAACAGCGAAATAATCACGCCAACCACCAGCATCACGATCATGATCGGACCCGAGATAAAAATCATGGCCATGATCGCTTCTCGGCAGACTTCGATGGCATCCGTTTCCGTCATGGGCTGGCGACCTTGGCTGAGCTGGGGCTCAAATCGGCATCCGCAAAATTTCCTGGTAGGCGTTTACCACCTTGTCACGCACCGCGGTTACGGTCTGCAAGGTCATTTCCGCGTTGGTCACGGCGGTCACGACATCGTTCATGTCGGCCTTGCCGATTGCGGCCTTGGCCGACATTTGCTCCCCGGTCTTGAGACTGCCGATGGCACCCCGCGCCGCCTGCTCCAGGACCGCGCCGAAACTGGCGCCCCCCCCCTCTTCAGGGCCATCGCCGGCCGGCTGAATGGCGCGGGTGGCGGCGCTGGCGTAGGCGTTCAGGGCAGCGTTGACATTGGCGACCATGGTGGTCCCTCCGGGGTAAGATTATACGCCGATCAACGCAACAAATCGACGGTGCGCGACAACATCGTCTTGGCGGCGTCGATCACCGAAAGATTGGCATCGTACGACCGCTGGGCCTCTTGAAGGTCCATCGTCTCGACCAGATTATTCACATTGGGCATCAAAACGTAACCATCCTGATCGGCGACCGGACTACTCGGATCATATTTGCGTGTGAAATCGCTGCGATCAACCCCCACCGCCGCAATCCGCACCTTATTGACGCCGGCCTGACGATCAAGCTCGTTTTTGAAGGTCACGACCTTGCGCCGATAGGGCAAATCGCCGGGCGCCTCGGCCGTGGACTCGGCATTGGCCAAGTTTTCCGCGATCACCTTAATCCGCGAGCCCTGGGCCTTCATGCCGGCGGCCGAAATCTCCATCGCTTTGGTGATATCCATCGCCCTCGTCTCCCTATGTCTCAATCAATCGCCCGAAACGGTTCGTCAGCTCCCGCGTGACAGCACCGTTTTCAGCATCGCCACGTTCTTGCGATAGAGGCTGGTCACCATGTTGTAGTCGCCCGAGGTCTGAGTCAACTTGAGCATCTGCTCCTCGATATCCACAGCATTGCCGTCGGGCTTCGTCTCATAAGTCTTGCGGTCCTTGCGCACCGTGCCCGGACCGTCGCTGGCGCGGGTCAACTGCAAATGCGCCGAATTGGTCATCGCGGGCTGAAGGTGGTGCCCTTCCTGGAGCGCGGTGCGAAAACTAAACGGTGTGAGATCTTCGGGTTTGAATTTGGGGGTATCGACGTTGGCGACGTTCTGAGCCAGCACCCCTTGGCGCTGACTGAGCCAGTACATCTTTTTGGTCATCAGCTTAAAAAGGCCGATCGAAGAGAGGTCCATGATCCCGATCTTTCCTGCCTACTACCCGTTCGCCCCAAGGCTATGCAACCACCGGGCCAACCCCGGCACCCACACTATTTCAGAGCCGGGCCGCCAAACAACCCCCAAGTCCCGGCCGATCGGGACCCGGCAGCATTTGCCCAGCAACCGGTTTGGCCCCACCCAGGAACCACCGGCGGCGCTTAGGTAATACTGCCGTCGCGCGTTCGCTCCATGGTTTGGCGCACCGCCTCCAGCAGCGACGCTGCGGCGGCGCTGCCATCGCCATCCCCGCCCCAGCGATCAAAATGCACCAACCCCTCGAGCGGCAACCGCTCCCGCCAACCCGCCTTTTCGAGGTCCGGCCGGGTATTGAACTGGCTGACGTAACCCAAGCATAAATACGCTACCGGAACGATTTTTTCGGGGATTCCCAGCAAATCGCGCAAGCGGTCGGGATGAAGAATGCTGACCCAGCCCACCCCCAGCCCTTCGGCCCGCGCCGCGAGCCACAAATTTTGCACCGCGCACACCGTGCTGTAAATATCCATCGCCGGCATATGCGTGCGTCCAAGCACCACCGGCCCGGCCCGGTCACGGTCGCAGGTAATACACAAATTGATCGGCGCCTCTCTGATCCCCTCCAACTTGAGCCGGCGATAAATCGCTTGACGCTCATCGTCAAACATCGCCGCCGCTTCGGCATTAGCGGCGGTGAAATCCTCGTGGACCCGGGCTTTAACCGCAGGGTCGGTCAGGATCAGGAAACTCCAAGGCTGCATAAAGCCGACCGAGGGCGCGAAATGGGCCGCCGTCAGCACCCGCGCCAGCACCGCATCGGGAATCGGGTCGGGGACGAACTGGCCGCGCACATCGCGCCGGTTGACAATCGCGTGGTAGAGCCCGGCCCGTTGCTGGTCGGAAAAATCGTTCTCGGCCCGTAATGATTGGCTATCCATCACACTTTCCCCCTCCGGGCGCCGAGCCCCCGCCATACTCCGCCAATTCCAACACCACGCCATCGGGGTCGCGGAGATAGGCCATTCGCTTCCCGGTGGGCAAAATCGAAAAGGGCACCCGCACCGGTTCCACCCCGCTAGCGTAGCCGAGAGACCGCGCAAGGGCGAGCGCCGCGTCGATATCCTCCACCCGGACCGCAAAATGCCGCAGCCCTTCGGTTTGCAGTGCCCGGGTCGCGGGCTCGGTCTGCCCGGCAGGCGAAAAATAGCGCAACAGCTCAATCCGAAACCCAGGATCAGCCCGAAACCCAGGATCAGCCCGAAACCCAGGATCGGCACCGCTCAGCACCACGCAATGAGCCCGGGCGCCGGGAAAACCGGTGACGGTTTCAAACCACTCGCCGGAAAGCTCGCAATCCAGCACCACGCGCAGTCCAAAAAGGCCCCGATAGAATCGCACCGATTCATCAACATCGGCAACCACGATGTTGATGTGATCGAATGTGATTCGATCGGCTTTGATTGGTCCGGCCATGGGCACTCTCCGAAACGCGATGCTATCGCTTGGCCCGTCTGCCCGCCGCTGTCAACAGCCATTCCCCAGCCTTGCCAATTGACGCCACCCGCGCGATATGAAATGGATGAGCCGAACGCATAAGCGACGGGGAGTAACGGCACCCCCCGATTATTGAGGATCCTATGGACGACTCCGGGCCTCCAGCCGCAATTCAAGACGCTCCCGTCGAAATGCGGGTTGTTCTGGGCACGGCGCTGCTCCGGGTGCGCGATTTGCTGAAACTGGGCCGCGGCGCCGTGGTCGAGCTGGACCGCAAAATCAACGCGCCTTCCGATGTTTATGTCGCCGGCATCCTGGTGGCGCGCGGCGAGGTGACCATCGTCGAAGACCGCTTGGCGGTAACGATTTCCGATTTCATCAAAACCGGCTCCCAGCGCCGCTAAAAGGCGGCCCGGCGTCCGGCACTTCCAAACGATGATCCCAAGCGATGACCGTTGCAAACCCCTGGACCACCCTCGAGTCGACCTTACAATACGACAATCCGTGGATCCGGGTGGTCGAGCATCGGGTGCTGACCCCAAAGCAAACGCCGGGCATTTACGGCACCGTTCACTTCAAGCACCTGGCAACCGGGGTCCTGCCCATTGATGCCGAGGGATGTACCTATCTGGTCGGCCAATACCGCTATGTGCTGAACGCCTATAGTTGGGAAATGCCTGAGGGCGGCGGCAAACCGGGCGAGCCGGCTTTGGCCTCGGTGCAACGGGAACTCTTGGAGGAGACCGGCTTTTCCGCCGCCAACTGGCTGCAACTCCTGAGCGTTCACCTCTCCAACAGCGTCTCCGACGAGCTGGCCACCTGCTTTCTCGCCTGGGATCTTGCGCCCGGCGCCCCCTGCCCCGACGATGGCGAACAGTTGGTGGTGCGCCGTTTGCCCTTCCGCGATGTGGCCCGAATGGTCTGGAGCGGAGAAATCTCCGATGTCATGACCGTCACCACCGTGCAACGCCTGGAGCTGATGCTCCACCGAGGGATTGCACCCGCAGCGGTGGCGCAAGCCATTGGCCCGCTCTCTTAAGCAGGTGCCGCACAACGAAGCCTTGCTTCCGCGCCGGGATCGTGCATTATAAACTGGTTAAGCTCCAGTTAAAGACAAGCCACCCTCGCTATAAAATTAACTCCAAATCTAACGCTGACAAACATTATGGGCAAACTGTCTAAAATTTTATTATATGGCTAATACAGACAACGTTGCGCATAGCCGAATGGCTTTAAAACGGCGCGAACCGAAGGAGACCACATCATGAGCCAGGGCCGTGCGCTGGTCGCCGACGACACCGTGACCATGACCAATTACGTCCGCTCGTTGCTCGGAAAGATGGGCTATCACGCCGTCGATACCGCCCGCGACGGCGCCGAGGCGCTTCGGTTGATTGGCAGCCAGAGCTACGATCTGATCGTACTCGACCACAACATGCCCTCGGTCAACGGGCTGGATGTTATCCGCGCGGTGCGGCGCTCGATGCCCCAACTCAAGGCGGCCATTGTGTTGATGACCGGCTTGGTGAACCGCCAGATGATCGACGCCATACGCGACGAAAACCTCGCGGTGGACGCGGTGCTTGCCAAGCCGTTCGATGCCGCGATGTTCGCAGGCAAGATCGAGGCCAAATGCGGCAAACGGCCCACCTCCCGCGTTACCGCCAGAGATGATCAGGAACGCCCGGCCCCAGCGCGCCCGACCGCCTCAATCAGCGCCCGCCGCTGCGGCGATCTCTTCGCGATTCGCTTTGCCGGCACCGTCACCCACAACGACAAACTGCCGATCAAGCACGCCTTCGACCAAGCGCTCTCCGATGATGGCCCCCAGGTGGCGGTGGATGTGAGCGATCTCATCGCCTTCGACGAGTTCTTCCTTGGCTTCCTGCTGGTGTTCTGCGGCACGGCCGCGAAGCCAACCCGCGACGTTGCCCTGGTGACCGGGCCTCGCTCCCAAGGCAGCCGAATGTTCTCGTTGGGGGTGGACCGTATCGTGCCGGCCGTGGTCTCCCTGACCGATCTTCGCCGCGCGCCGGCCAACTGATCGGGGCCGGCAAAAGGTATGCTTCCGATGCTGAACACCCTCCCTCCGCTGACGCGGCCGGCATTGCTCCTAAGCCTCAGCCTCATGGCCACAGCACCGGGGCTCAGCGGGTGCAACGGCGACCCGCTTTTTCGCGGCGTTTCACGTGGTCCGGTGGTTGAGATCGTCCCCGGCGTTTCGGCACCGTCGGCCCCGGTGATATCGCTGGTCCCCACCAGGGGCGGCGCGTCGGCCGCGAACCGGCCGCAACCGGCACCAACGCCGGCCCCAACAGCGCCAACAGCGCCAGCGCCCGCACAGCCCCCGACACCCGCCACGCCGCCGCCGGTGAAATTCTGATTTAGCGCGACGCCTTGTCTGCCGTTACGCTTGGTTAGCGTCAACGACTTCGCGACGGATACGGCGTGTCCGGGTAAACAACTCTTGCAGCGTATCGCCTTCGCCGCGCCGGATCGCCCGTTGCAGCCGGGTCAGATCCTCGGTGAAGCGCTGAAGGATATCGAGCACCGCTTCCCGATTATTGAGGAAAATATCGCGCCACATCACCGGGTCGGACGCCGCGATCCGGGTAAAATCGCGAAAGCCGCTGGCGGAAAACTTGATCACCTCCGATTGGGTCGAGTTTTCCAGCCCTACGGCGGTATCAACGATGGTATAGGCGATCAGGTGCGGCAAATGCGAGGTAATGGCCAGCACCCGGTCGTGGTGGGCCGCCTCCATCACCTCGACCATCGAGCCAACCCCTTCCCAAAGAGCGCGAACTTTCGCCACCGCCGCAGGGTCGGTGCCCTCGGGCGGGGTCAGGATACACCAGCGGCCCTTGAACAGCGTGGCGAACCCGGCTTTGGGGCCGGAATGCTCCGTTCCCGCAATGGGGTGAGCGGGCACCAAATGTACCCCCGGCGGCAGCCTTGGCGCCACCTCGCGCAGCACCAGCTCTTTTACCGACCCGACATCGGAGACAATCGCTCCCGGTTTGAGGTGCGGCGCGATTTCAGCCGCCAGGGTGCCGAAGCTGCCAACGGGCGTGCACAGCACCACCAAATCCGCGCCGGCCACCGTGGCCGCGACATCGGGGCTAAGCGGGTGGTCGAGCCCCAAATCGCCCTCCAGCCCGATGCCGGAATAGTCGGCGTTCCGGTCCGCCGCGACCACCTCCCGCGCGATCCCCTGCGTCTTGATCGCACGCGCCAACGACGAGCCGATCAGGCCAATCCCAATCAGCGCGACGCGCTCAAACAACGGCTCAGTCATGGGAACATTCACCTTGGGTAAACCGAAAGCGCATCCACCAGCCACTCCAGCTCATCTGTGCGGCCAATGGTGATACGCAAGCACTGGGGCAGGCCGTAGGCGGTCATCTGACGCACCAAAATGCCCTGGGCCTTTAGGTATTGGCGCACCTGCTCGGGGTCCGCCCAGCCTTCAAACGACACCAGCAGGAAGTTGCCCTCGCTCGGGTAAACCACCAGCCCAAGCGCGCCCAAACGCTCGGCCAACCATTGCCGGGCCTGATGATTGTGCAAAACGGCAGCCCCGATAAACGCGGTATCGTCGAGTGCCGCCACCCCGGCCGCCTGGGCCGCGCTGTTGATGTTAAACGGCCCGCGAATCCGGTGTAATCCATCGATCACGGCAGCCGGCCCCACCGCCCAGCCCAACCGCAAGCCGCCCAAAGCATAAACCTTGGAGAAGGTGCGGGTCATCACCACGTTGCTGGCCTCAACCGCAAGGTCCTGCCCGGTGACATAATCATCGGCACTGACGAACTCGGCATAGGCGGCGTCGATCACCAGCAACACGTTTTCCGGCAAGCCAGCGTGAAGCCGCATCAACGCCGCCTCGGGCAGATAACTGCCGGTGGGGTTGTTGGGGTTGGCCAGATAAAGAATGCGGGTCCGCGAGGTCACCTCGGCCAGCAGGGCATCGACATCGGCGACCAGATTACGCTCGGCCACCGCCACCGGCATCGCCCCCACACTGCGCGCGGCAATCGGATAGACCAAAAAGCCGTGGGCGCTATAGAGCACCTCGTCTCCCGGGCCGGCATAGGCCAGCGCCAGCAAATGCAAAATCTCGTCGGAGCCGTTGCCGCACACGATCAGGCGCGGGTCCACATCGTGCCGCTCGGCCAGCGCCTCGACCAACACCCGGCTGGCGCCATCGGGATAGCGATGGATTTCGGCCGCCGCCGCCTGATACGCCGCCACCGCCCTGGGAGAGGGGCCAAACGCCCCCTCGTTGGAAGCCAACCGGGCCAGCCGGCCAGCGCCGGGCGCATGAGCCTCGCCGCCGACATACGGCGCGATCTTGAGAATTCCGGAACGAAGGACCGGCGGAGCCATAGCGACGATTCCTTAACAGACGCGGAAGGGGTGGGAGGTCAGCGGAACACCAGCGGCACGGCGTACCCGCCCATCGTGTTGAGCCGCACCGGCACCGGGGCCAACCGCTTGGCGCACTCCCCGAGCCGCGCATCGCCGGGGCCAACGAAACCGGCGATCTCGACC
Organism: uncultured Rhodospirillales bacterium; assembly: GCA_903931735.1. Classification (GTDB taxonomy): domain Bacteria; phylum Pseudomonadota; class Alphaproteobacteria; order Azospirillales; family Azospirillaceae; genus BOG-933. Next base: position 12,062 of record CAIZDL010000135.1, on the reverse strand, counting down.
AAATGAACCGGGGCCGACCCGGGCCGACTGAGGCAGCTCGAAAAATTGATCACCGGCAGGCCAGCACCCTCCAGGCCATCTTTCAGCCGGCCCCGGCTCACATCCTCGCCCAACTCAATCCGGACCAGCGAGCGGTCTAGCTGATACGACGCCTCGCCCTCGGCCGTCGCCTCGTGAGGGACCAACGCAATCACCAGCGCATCGCGGTCCTCGCCCCGGCCATTGCCCCGGCCAAAAAACGGCAGCCGCGCCACCACGCGCGGTGTTTTGGCATCATCACCGTTAATGAAGCGCCACCACGGGTCGGCGTCATCCTCATAGGGAAAAGGCACGACGCCGACGCTGGCACTGCCCTCGGCCACCGCCCGCACCACCGCCACCGCCGTCTTGGCCACCGTCATGGGGGTAAAACTGCCGAAATGGTCGCGGGCGACATCCCAAAACCCCCGCCGCTCCTCGGGCGCGAAAACCACGACTCCGAACCGGCCCTGCATTTGGGTCAACCCAGAGATCAACTCCCGCCACATGCGCAAAATCACCGGAACCGGCAGGTCGCCCTGATGGCGCGCGGCAAGCCGGCGCAAAATCGTTGCCTCGCGCCCCGGACGCAGCGCCACCTGCCCCGCACCCTTGACCGCGCCAACCCACTTGACCACCTCGGCGCGTTCAAGCAACAACGCGTGGAGAGCATCGTCGATGCTGTCAATCCGTTGGCGCAACTCTTCAAGGGAGGGGGGCGTTTGGGTCATGATGAGGCAAACCGGGACAAAAGCGGTGAGACGTAAAGCCGACGGAGTCTAACGCCAGTCGGCGTCGAGGGCAAATTCAAAGAAGCGCGAAAGCGGTCGCCAGCCAAACTCAAAGAAAACGTTGACACCTCCGGGACTTGGTTCATAGCTATGGCGCGCATCGAAGTGCAGCACCGGCAGTTTTTCATGTCCACTGAGCAAACAACCCCCGACACGACCTGCCTTCCGGCCGACTTCGACCACCGGCCGCGCTTGCGGCTGGCCTCCAGCCGGCCCATGCCGCTCGACTGCGGCGCGCAGCTCAGCGACTTTCCGGTCGCCTACCGCACCTTTGGGCAGCTCAACGCCGACAAATCAAACGCTATTTTGATTTGCCACGCCCTGACCGGCGACCAATACGTGATCGGCCGCAATCCCATGACCGGCAAACCGGGATGGTGGGAAATTGCCGTTGGCCCCGGCCGCCCGATCGATACCGATCGCTTTTACATCATTTGCGCCAACGTGCTCGGCGGTTGCATGGGCACGGCCGGACCGTGCGAGCCAGACCCCGCGACCAACCAGCCCTATGGGGTGAATTTCCCCGTCATCACCATTGCCGACATGGTTCGGGCGCAAAAATTGCTGATCGAGCATCTTGGCATCTCTCAGCTTTTTGCCGTCATCGGCGGATCGATGGGCGGAATGCAAGTGCTGGAATGGGCCTCCACCTACCCGGACTCGGTGTTTGCGGCGGTGCCACTGGCGGCGGCGCCGCGTCATTCGGCCCAAAACATCGCGTTCGGCGAGGTTGGACGGCAAGCGATCATGGCCGACCCCGACTGGTGCGGCGGCGACTATCTGCGCCAGGGCAAACGGCCCGAGCGCGGGTTGGCCGTGGCACGAATGGCGGCCCACATCACCTATCTTTCAGAAACCGCGCTCCAACGCAAATTTGGCCGCAATCTCCAGGACCGGGCCGGCTTCACCTACGGCTTTGGCGCCGATTTTCAGGTCGAGTCGTATTTGCGTTATCAGGGCAACGCCTTTGTCGAGCGCTTCGACGCCAACTCCTATCTCTACATCACCCGCGCGATGGATTATTTCGATTTGGCGCGGGAACATGGCGGAGTGCTGGCGCGCGCCTTTCTCCACGGGGGCCGCCCCACCCCGGTGCGCTTCTGTGTGATCAGCTTTTCAAGCGACTGGCTGTTTCCCACGGCGGTCTCGCGGGAAATTGTGCATAGTCTCAACGCGGTGGCGGCCAATGTCAGCTTCGTCGAGGTGACCACCGACAAGGGTCACGACGCCTTTTTGCTCGATGAGCCGGAATTGCATCAGGTGCTATCGGGGTTCCTTGATGGCTGCGCCACCCATCGGGGGTTGCCGCGACGACGGCGAGGGCTGAAATGAGCTTTCCGAACGACGACACCCCCGCGGACCATCACGACGACCGGCCGACGCCCCAGCCGCCGATTCGCGCCGATCTCGCCTCTATTGCCGACATGGTGGCGCCGGGCTCGCGGGTGCTCGACGTTGGCTGCGGCGACGGCGCGTTGCTCGCCCACCTCGTCCACACCAAAGGCGTGGACGGACGGGGCATCGAGCTTTCCATGGACGGCGTGAAATTTTGCGTCAACCACGGGCTATCGGTTATTCAGGGCGACGCCGATACCGACCTTAAGGACTACCCGAGTTCTGCCTTCGACTATGTGATTCTCTCCCAAACACTCCAGGCGATGCGAAAGCCGCGCGAAGTTTTGCTCGATTTATTGCGAATCGGCAAGCACGCGGTGATCTCCCTGCCCAATTTCGGCCATTGGCGAATTCGCGTCCGGCTTTTGTTCATGGGTCAAATGCCCATTACCCAGCGCCTCGGCCATCAATGGTGGAATACTCCCAATATTCACCTCTGCACGATCACCGATTTCGTCGGCCTTTGCCATGAGCTTGGCATCACCATTGAAGACACCGTGATCCTCGACCGCTTCGACCGCGTGCGCGGCCACGGCTTCGACGGCTTCGCCAACCTGATCGCCGAGCAAGCGGTGTTTTTGCTGCGACGGGGGTGAGACGACGCCCTATTCCCGCCGCAACTGCGGAGCGCCGCCGGGAACGGGGAGGATTAGCCGGCGGGTGACCGGTTGTTCTGCGCGGCGGGCGACGCCGGCAAAAAGCTGTTTGCTGGCTTCGATCATGGTGACGCCGGCGATGGCGCGGAACCAACGGCTGCCGATTTCCTCCCAGGCTGGCGCCCAGGCCATACTCAGCCGCGAACGCACCGGCGGGGTAAACAGGGCGCACGCGCTGCGTTCAGGAAAGAACAGGGTGTCGCGCAAGACCTGCTTGACCTGACTAACCGAATAGGGGTGGCCCTGGCCGAACGGCGTCGAGTCGGCGCGCGCCCACAAGCCCCGGCGATTGGGCACCACCACCAGCAAACGCCCCCCGCCGGCGAGCACCCGCCAAATATCCCGCAGCATCGGCCGCACCTGCTCGGAGCCCTCAAGGCCATGAATCAGCAGCACCCGATCAACCGAAAGATCGGCCAGCGGCAACTCGGTTTCGCAGGTGAGCGCGGTCAACCCCGGCCCGTCGGCGGGCCAATATGTCACGCCCTGCCCCGCCGGCATCAGGGCAATCACCCGCTCGGCCTCAGAAAGATAGGGGCGCAAATAGGGCACGGCATAGCCAATGCCCACCATCCGCTGGCCGGCGCCGCTCGGCCACAGTTCGCGCAGCCGGCGCCGGATCGCCCGCCGGGCAATCTGGCCGAGGGCGCTCTGGTAGAACTCGCGCAGATCGACGATATCAGTGTGCATGGGCGGCATTGAACCAGAGCACGGCGGAAAATCAAGCCGATACTGACGGGCTTGAAAAAGCGGCCCCACTGGTTCATCACCACCAGGATCATTACTCACCACCCGAGAGCCCGCCGCCATGGATATCGTGATCCTGCCCGCCCTCAGCGATAATTATATCTATTTGGCCCGCTGTCCCACCACCGGTGCTGTGGCGGTGATCGACCCTGCCGAAGCCGGCCCGGTAACCGAGGCGCTCTCGGCCAAAGGCTGGGGGCTGGCGGCGATTTTCAACACCCACCACCATGGCGACCACACCGGCGGCAACCGCGCCCTCAAGGCCCAGTTTGGCTGCCCGGTGATTGGCGCCAGAGCCGACCGTGCCCGCATCCCCGAGATCGATATCGCGGTCGAGGGCGGCGACGCTTATCAATTCGGAACCGAAATGGTTGAGGTGATCGCAACACCCGGCCACACCTCTGGGCATTTGGCCTTTTATTTTCCGGCGGCAAAGACGCTCTTTTGCGGCGACACGCTGTTTTCCCTCGGCTGCGGGCGCCTGTTTGAAGGCACGGCGGGCGAGATGTGGGCCTCGCTTTCAGCGCTCCAACGGCTGCCGGGCGACACGCTGGTTTATTGCGCACACGAATATACCCTTGCAAACGCTCGGTTTGCCCTAACCATCGAGCCGGAAAACACCGCGCTGGCCGCCCGCGTGGAGGAGGCCCAGCGCCAACGCGACCAGGGCCGGCCGACCCTGCCCACCACCCTGGCGACCGAGCGCGCGACCAACCCATTTTTACGCGCGGGGGACCCGGGGATCGCAGCCCGCCTCGGCATGACTGGCGCCCCCGCCGTTGAAGTTTTCGCCGAAATCCGCCGTCGCAAGGATCATTTCTGAACCGAAAGGAGTCCCTAGCCATGAAACTATACTTCAGTCACGCCTCGCCCTACGCCCGAAAAGTCCGCATGACCGCGATCGAAGTCGGTCTGCTCGACCAAACCACCCTCGAGGTTACCGACGCCTGGAGCGCGATTGCCGGCCTGCCCGACGACAACCCGCTCTGCAAGGTGCCAACGCTGGTGCTCGACGATGGCACCGCGCTCTACGACAGCCCGGTGATTTGCGAGTATCTCGACCACCTTGGCCGGGGCCGTTTGTTTCCCCCCGCCGGCCCGGCGCGCTGGCTCGCGCTTCGGCTTCAGGCCCTTGGCGATGGTCTGTGCGACGCTGCGGTGGCGCGCCGGTTGGAAGTGATGCGGCCGGAAGGCCAACGCTCGGCAGCCTGGATCGCCCGCCAAACCACCGCCATGACCCGCGCCTGTACCACGCTGGAAGACTGGACCGAAACTCTTTCCGGCCCCGTAACAATTGGCACTTTGGCGGTGGCGACGGCCCTTGGCTACCTCGACCTTCGGTTTGCCGAGGACAATTGGCGGGCCGGTCGGCCTAAGCTCGCGGCCTGGTTTGAAGCGTTTTCGGCGCGGCCAAGCTTTCAAGCGACCAAGGCGCCGACACCATGACCGCTGCCGAAATCATCGCCACCCTCAAAATGCACCGCCATCCTGAGGGTGGCTGGTTCGTCGAGAGCTACCGGCACGCGGGCGAAAACGGCAGCCGGGGCGTCTGCACCGCGATTTATTACCTGCTGGAGGCTGGCGACCAGTCCCACTGGCATTGGGTCGACGCGGTGGAGATTTGGCACTGGTATGCCGGCGCGCCCCTCGCCCTTGGCCTGTCTGCCGATGGCAAAAGCCAAACCACCATTACGCTCGGCCCCGATCTCTTGACCGGGGCGCGGCCACAAGCGGTGGTGGACGCCGGAAGCTGGCAGGCGGCGCGATCGCTCGGCGACTGGACGCTGGTGGGGTGCACCGTGGCTCCGGCGTTCGATTTTGCCGGCTTCACCATGGCACCCAAGGGCTGGGCGCCGGGCTGAGCCGACCCCGGCTTAGCGCGCGAGTCCCTGGTAGAGTTGAAGGTACTCGCGGGCCGAGCCGGCCCACCCAAAATCCCGGGTCATGGCGCGCTGCTGCATGGCGCGCCAACGATCAGGCGCGCGGTAAAGATCCATCGCGCGCCTGATCGCCCAGCCAAGCGCTGTGGGCGTCGCTTCATCGAAGGCAAAACCGGTGGCGCACCCATCGGCGAGGGCGGCGGGCGTGGCGTCGATCACCGTATCCTCAAGCCCGCCGGTCCGCCGCACCAGCGGCAACGTGCCATAGCGCATGGCATAAAGCTGAGTAAGCCCGCAAGGCTCAGCCCGCGACGGCACCAGCAGCACATCGGCGCCAGCCTGAATCCGGTGGGCCTGCGCCTCGTCATACCCAATATGCACCCCGGCCGACCGAGGGTGAGCGGCGCCCAGCGCGCTCAGCGCGCCTTCCAGCCCGGCGTCCCCGGTGCCAAGCAACACCACCTGCCCCCCGCGCGCAAACAGCGCCGGCAGCGCCTCGGCCAGCAAATCGGCACCCTTATGCCAGTTCAAGCGTGAAACCATGGCGAACAGCGGCGCCGCCGGGTTGACATCGAGCCCGAACTCGACCTGAAGCGCGGCCTTGTTGTGTGCTTTGATCTCGACACTGGTGTGATCGTAGTTCGCCACCAAATGACCATCCAGCGCCGGATTCCAGATACCATAATCAACGCCATTGAGAATGCCGGTCAGATCATCGGTGCGCGTGCTGAGTAAGCCCTCAAAACCACAGCCATGCTCGGCCGACTGAATCTCGCGGGCATAGGTTGGGCTCACGGTGGTCAACCGATCGGCATAATAGAGCCCGGCCTTAAGAAAGCCGATGCCGCCATAATATTCAACGCCGTGCATATGGTAGCTGTGGGGCGGCAGATGCACCGTCGACAGCAACGCGGGCGAAAACTGGCCCTGGTAGGCAATGTTATGGATCGTCATCACCGTGGCTGGCCGGCGACTGCCCATGAAGGCGACGTAGGCGGGCATCAACCCGGATTGCCAATCATTGCCATGGATAAGATCGGGTTGCCATTGGGTATCGTCGGCCCCGGTGCGGGCAATTTCCGCCGCAACCCAGCCGAGCGCCGCGAACCGCACATGATTATCCGCCCAATCGGCCCCCGACGCTGTGAGATAGGGGTTGCCAGCGCGGCCATAGAGCGCCGGCGACTCGATGGCATAAGCCGGAACCCCGCCCGGCAAAACCCCGGCCACCAGCGCGCCCCGCCCCACGCCGGGAATCCCCGTGAGCGACCGCACCATGCGCTTGCCTTCAAGGCCGCACAGCACCGCAGGATACCCCGGCAACAGCACCCTCACATCAACGCCGAGCGCCCGAAGCGCCTGGGGCAGCGCCGCACTCACATCGGCCAGCCCACCGGTTTTCACCAGCGGGTAGCATTCAGACGTAACAAAAAGAACGCGCATGGCCAACCAGACGTAAGACTATGGGATCAGCGGGGGAATCAGCGGGCGAGTTTGTCGAGATCGTCCTGATAAATCAGCGTGACGCCATTCTCGCTTCGGTAAAAGCGGCGGGCGTCTTCCACCGGATCTTCGCCAACCACCAGATTATCGGGAATAGCGCAGCCGCCATCGACCACCACCTTGTTGAGGCGGACATTGCGACCGATGGTACATTCGGGCAGGATCACCGATTGCTCAATCGAGCTATAGGAATTCACCCGCACCTGGGAAAACAGCAACGAGCGGCGGACCAGCGAGCCCGACACAACGCAGCCGCCCGAAACCAAGCTATCCACCGCCATGCCGCGCCGCTCGGCACTATCGAACACGAACTTGGCCGGGGGCAACTGCTCTTGGTAGGTGAAAATCGGCCAGGAGCGATCATACATATTCAGCGCCGGGGTAACGCTGGTGAGGTCGAGGTTGGCCTCCCAATACGCATCCAGCGTGCCGACATCGCGCCAATAGGGCTCTGAGCTGCCCTCGTTCATCACGCAGCTTTCGGCAAACCGATGCGCCATCACCCGCGCCCGAGGCACAAGATAGGGGATAATGTCCTTGCCGAAATCCCGGCTGGAATGCAAATCGGCGGCATCCCGCGAGAGCTGATCAAACAAAAAGCCGGCGTTGAAAACATAAATTCCCATCGAGACCAGGGAAACATCGGGCTTGCCCGGCATCGCCGGCGGGTCGGCCGGTTTTTCCAGGAAACTGATCACCTGCCCGCGCTCGTCCACGTGCATCACGCCAAAAGCCGAAGCCTCCGCGCGCGGAACTTCTACACAAGGCACGGTAAGATCGGCACTGTTATAAATATGGTCTTGCAGCATGGCGGCATAGTCCATTTTATACACATGGTCGCCGGCCAAAATTAGAACATATTCAGGGTTGAGCGCGCGCAAAATATCGAGGTTTTGATAAACCGCGTCGGCTGTGCCTTGATACCACGAGGTTTCATCGATCCGTTGCTGCGCCGGCAGAAAATCGCAGAACTCGCCCATTTCGCCGCGCAAATAGCCCCAACCCCGCTGGAGATGACGCAACAGGCTATGGGACTTATATTGCGTGATAACGCTGATGCGCCGAAACCCGGAGTTGATACAGTTCGAGAGCGCAAAATCGATTATCCGGAACTTCCCGCCAAAATGAACCGCCGGCTTGGCCCTGCGCGCCGTCAGATGTTTCAGGCGGCTCCCCCTGCCCCCCGCCAACACCAAGGCGACCGCTCTTCTGGGTGCCGTTCTCAGGTCACGTTTATCGTGCATCGGTCGTGCCTTTGGTTGTTTGCATGTATCCCAGCAACCCGACTTTGCCACGTTTTGCCGCACCGCACCATAGGGGCAGGCACGATACGTCGGTATATCCCGAATGCCCCGGCCGATGGTCCGCGATCCAACCCGTCACCTCCACCAGCCAACCCGCCTTTTACACCAGCCGCCCGCTGCCAACAAGGCCCCGAACCCAAGGCGTGCTATCCCGATGACCAATCGCACCAGGCTGCGACGGCTCTATGATCTTTTTTTGAATGCGGGCGACGACGGATTGAGTTCAGACCACAAATCCGATATCCATAGGGGTGTCGTTGGGTAAGACGTGGGAGTGGCCGATGGTTCCTCCACCCGATCATTGTCCGGCTTTGGTGCTGAACGCGGATTACCGCCCGCTCAGTTACTTCCCGTTGTCACTTTGGTCGTGGCAAGAGACAATCAAAGCGGTTGTCATGGACCGGGTTACCATCGTTTCCCACTATGACCGAACCGTGCACTCCCCCAGTTGCAATATCCGGCTGCCGAGCGTGATCGCGTTAAAAGAGTATGTTCCAGCCCGTCACCGTCCGGCCTTCACCCGCTTCAACGTCTTCCTGCGTGACTGCTTCACCTGCCAATATTGCGGCGGGTCGTTTCCGACTCCGGAGCTGACCTTCGATCATGTGATTCCGCGCTCCAAGGGTGGGCGGACCACCTGGACCAACGTGGTCACCTGCTGCCATGTCTGCAATTTGCTGAAGGGCAGCCGCTTGCCCCGGCAGTGCAACATGATCCCGCTCAGCCCGCCGTTTCCGCCCTCGGCGCACGAGTTGCAAGAGAACGGCCGCGCCTTTCCGCCCAACTATCTGCACGAAAGCTGGCGCGACTTTCTCTATTGGGATACCGAGTTGGAGCAGGGCTAGGCCCGGCCAACCCGCGCCGCCGCCTTGAGCGTGGCAACACCGGCAAACACCGCCAGCACCAAAGTGATGCCGATGTTGTAGCCGGCAAGCGAAATGCCGAACAACGACCACGAGACCTCATCGCAACGCACCACCGGCGCCGCCAACAGCCGCGCCCGCAGCTCCTCCATCGTGGCGGCGGGGGAGGGCACACCGCAACCCGGCGTCCCGGCCCACCAGTGATGCTCGATCCCAACCTGGAAGATCGCGATGCCGCAATCGACCACCATGGCGGCGGCGATCAAGGCCAACAGCGCCGCCCGCAGCGTGCGATGGCGCCCGAAGGCCAAAGCCGCGAGACCCAGCGCGCCGGCCACGGCATAAGGAATGCGCTGATAAATGCAAAGAATGCAGGGCTGAACCCCGCCGACATATTGAAGAAAGAAAGCGGCGTTGATGGCGCCAATCCCCGCCGCTGCCAGCACTGCTGGCGCCCGCCACCCGGTGGTGGCCGTTTCCCAGAGTTTGCCAAGGCCGCTCATCACCATCCCCTTCAGAGCAGTTTAATGGCGAGAAAGCCGGCGACCAGCAGAAGCACAAACGCGGTGGTCAACAGCGTGAGCCACTTTTCAATGAAGGTGCGCACCCTTTCGCCAAACTTCCACAGCAACCCGGCGACCAGAAAGAAGCGCACCGAGCGCGAAATTACCGACGCGATGGTGAACCACAACAGCGAAAAATGAAAGGCACCCGAGGCGATCGTGAGCAGCTTGAACGGGATTGGCGTCATGCCCTTGATGATAATCAGCCAGACACCCCACTCATGGAAGGCGTCTTGAAGACGCAAATAGGTGTCCATGACGTGATAGAAGGTAAACACCTGCCGGCCGATGCTCTCGAAGAGAAAATAACCGATGGCGTAGCCCAGCCAGCCGCCGACCACCGACGCGATGGTGCAAATCAACGCGATCACGAACGCCCGCTCGCGGTTGGCCAGCACGATCGGAATTAACAGGATATCGGGCGGGATCGGGAACACCGAGCTTTCGATGAACGACACCGCCGCCAGCACCCACACCGCGTTTTTCCGTTCGGCCTGACGCATGGTCCAATCGTAAAGATGGCGTATCATGTTGAACGTCCTTTCTTGCCGGCGCCCCTGGGCACCCTCCCCCAGCGTTCCCTAGCCTTAGCAAGACCGAGGCCACCACCGCAATGGCGGGGCTTGACCCGGACCGCCCCGAAACCTCAAACTCCATGCGGTTTCAAATGGAAGGATGCGAGTATGTTTGGCAAGCGTGCCGATGCGCCAAAGCCTCGGCCGACGACCACGCCAGCCGCGCCCGGCCCGGCGGCTGCGACCGCTGCCACACCTGCCGCCGCTCCAGCCCCGGCCACTGCGGCGCCACCGCCTTTCGTGCCACCCGGCGAGCCGGTCCCCCAGGACGACGCCCACTACCGGATGAAAACAACGGTGTTCGATGCGCTGCTCAGCGCGGTCGACCTCACCGAGCTTGGGCGGATGGACAGCGGCGCCAAGCGCGAAGAGCTGTCCGACATTTGCCGCGAGATTATCCACGTCAAAGGCGTGCTGCTCAGCCCGAGCCGGGAAGAGGCGCTGATCCGCGAGATCTGCGATGACGTGCTCGGGCTCGGCCCGCTGGAGCCGCTGTTATGCCGGGACGATATCGCCGACATTATGGTCAATGGTGCCGATAAAGTTTACATTGAGGTCAATGGCAAAATTGAGCTGACACCAGTGCGCTTTCGCGACAACGCGCAATTGATGAACATTTGCCAACGCATTGTAAACGCCGTTGGCCGCCGAGTCGACGATACCAGCCCGATTTGCGATGCTCGCCTTGCCGACGGCTCCCGGGTAAATGTGATCGCGCCGCCGCTTTCCCTCGATGGCCCGACCCTAACTATTCGCAAATTTAAAAAGGAGAAACTGACCCTCGAAAAGCTGGTCAATTACAACAGCGTTTCGCCCGACTGCGCCGCCGTGATGCGCATTGCCTCGGCCAGCCGGTGCAATATTCTTATTTCCGGCGGCACCGGTAGCGGCAAAACCACGCTGCTCAACTGCCTTACCCAGTTTATCGAGGGCGGCGAGCGCGTCATAACCTGCGAGGACGCGGCCGAACTTCAGCTCCAGCAGTCCCATGTCGTGCGGCTGGAAACCCGGCCGAAAAATCTTGAAGGCGTTGGCGAAATCACCATGCGCGACCTCGTGCGCAACTGCCTGCGGATGCGCCCCGAGCGGATCATCGTGGGCGAAGTGCGCGGCCCGGAAGCCTTCGATTTGCTCCAGGCCATGAACACCGGCCACGATGGCTCCATGGGCACGCTCCACGCCAACACGCCGCGCGAGGCTGCCTCGCGTCTGGAAAATATGATCGCCATGGGTGGTTTTAACCTGCCGGCCCGCGCGGTGCGGGAACAGATCGCCTCGGCCCTCGACGTGATCGTTCAGGCCCAACGCCTGCGCGATGGCAGCCGCAAGATCACCCACGTTACCGAGGTGATTGGCATGGAAGGCGACGTGGTGGTAATGCAGGATCTTTTTGTTTACGACTACCTTGGCGAAGACAGTCTCGGACGGATGCTCGGCCGCCACCGATCAACCGGGATTCGGCCGCACTTCTACGACAAAGCGCGCTATTATGGGCATGACCGCGAGCTGATGGCCGCTATCGAGAAGTCGACCTAGTGTTGTGTCCGAGACGCTTCATTTCCGATGATCATGTCTCGGTCACAACACAACCCTAGCAGGGGCAGAGGCACCACATCATGGACCTTTTCGTCTTCGGCGGCCTCTCGGTTCTCTTTTTGCTCGGCGTGGCGCTGCCGCTGATCACCCTCTATCAAACTCGATATTCCGACACCGCGATTATGAAGCGCCGCCTGGAGGGGCTGGGAATTGCCGGGCGGGATAGCGCCG
>CAIZDL010000134.1 GCA_903931735.1 uncultured Rhodospirillales bacterium | reverse complement strand
GATGACAGCGGCGGCCCTCGGCCTTATCACCTGGGGGTTGATTGCATTTGCCTACCAACCAACGCTCAAGCTGTACCAAAAGCCAGGGCTGGTTGCGCTGCTGTTGCCAATGGTCGGCTTTCTTTATAGCCTGATGACCATCGCTTCCGCCGTCCGTCACTGGCGCGGTCGGGGCGGACAGTGGAAAGGCCGCACCTATCAAGCCGAGGGGCAAGGTGCCACCGCATCTGGGGCAGGGAGTAAGGCCGGGTGACATCATCAATTGAGACCCCTTCCGGAAAGAACGCGAAAAGCGAAAATTTTCCGGTTGGCTCGTGGCTACTTCCGGCTCACCTGCGCCCCCACGTCGCAGCCTTCTACGCCTTTGCCCGGGCCGGCGACGACATTGCCGACAATCCGGCGCTGTCGGCCGATGAAAAAGTGGCCCGCCTCACCGCCTTTGGCGACGCGCTGAAGGCCGGCTCGGGCGACGCGCTGCTGTTCGCCAAAGCCCACACCTTGCGCGACAGCCGCGCCGCCACCAACGTCACCAACCAGCATGGGCTGGATTTGCTGGACGCCTTCAAACAGGATGCGGTAAAAAACCGCTACCAAAGCTGGGCGGAACTGATCGAGTATTGCAATCTTTCGGCGGCTCCGGTTGGGCGCTATCTTCTTGATTTGCATGGAGAAAGCCGAGAAGGGTGGCCCGCCTCCGACGCTCTTTGCAACGCCTTGCAGGTGCTAAACCACCTCCAGGACTGCCAGGAGGATCACCGGGAGATGGACCGGGTTTATCTGCCCCAGGCTTGGCTAACGTCCCACGGCGCCACCCTCGCCGACCTTCAGGCCAGCACCGCCAATGGCGCCCTCCGCGCCGTGCTCGACCAGTGCCTCGACGAAACCGAACGATTGCTAAGGGAGGCCGCATTCCTGCCCTCGCGCCTCAAAAACCGACGCCTCGCTATGGAATCTTCGGTAATCTTGTTTTTGGCTCGGCGCTTGACCCGACTGTTGCGCAACGGCGACCCAGTGGCAGGGCGCGTTAAGCTGAGCAAGTTTGATTTCGCGCGCTGCGGGATGGCCGGTATCATCTGGGGCGCGCTGATGGCAGGCCAAAGAGTGGCACGATCATGATTCCACCCGATACCGATACTCGCCCGTTTGATCTTCCGACCGCCAATGCCCACGTGGTTGAGGTGGTCGAGCGGGCCAGCTCCTCCTTTTCCATGGGCATGAAAAGCCTGCCGCCTGCGGAACGGCAGGCCATGTTCGCGATTTACGCCTTCTGCCGGGAGGTGGACGACGTGGCCGACGATGGCGGCACCACCGAGCAGCGGTTGGCCGCGCTAACGCTTTGGCGGCAAGAGGTGGCCCTGCTATATGCCGGCACCCCGACCCGCCTGACCACGCTGGCCCTGCTGGAACCGGTGCGGCGCTTCAAGCTGCCCGAGGCGGAGTTTATCGCGCTCATCGACGGCATGGAGATGGATGCGCGGGAGACCATGCGCGCCCCCGACATGGCAACGTTGATCTTGTATTGCCGGCGCGTGGCTGGCACCGCCGGGCTGTTGTCGCTCCCGATATTCGGGGCGGACGAAGCCGAGGCGCCGGGCTTTGCCATTGCCCTCGCCAACGCGCTCCAGCTTACCAATATCCTGCGCGATATTGCGGAAGACGCCGAGCGGGACCGGCTCTATCTCCCACGCGAACTGCTGGTTAAACACGGCATCGACCCCACCTTGCCGGCCAAAGCCGTGATCCGCCAACCGGCATTGTCCGGGGTGTTCCGCGACCTCGGCAATGAGGCGCGCGGCTATTATCGGGAAGCCGACCGGGCGCTCGTCCACTGCTGCCGGAAACGCTTGCGCCCGGCATTGTTGATGATGGCCATTTATGAGGCGATCCTCAACCAACTGGAACGCACCGGCTGGCGACCGAACGCGCCACCACCCAAACTTTCCAAGGCCGCCAAGCTATGGGCCGCCCTCACCCGTGGTTTGCTGAGGCCGGCATGGCGACCATCCACATAGTCGGCACCGGCCTCGCCGGTCTTTCCACCGCCGTGTCTCTGCTTGGGCAGGGCCGCCGGCTGTCACTTTACGAGCAGTCGCCCCATGCCGGCGGTCGCTGTCGCTCGTTTTACGACCATACCCTTGGGCGACACCTCGATAACGGCAACCACCTGATGATGAGCGCCAACCGTGCGGCGCTCGCCTACCTCGACCGCATCGGCACCCGCGATACCCTGATCAGCCATGAAGAGGCGGCCTATCCGTTTGTCGACCTTCGCTCCGGCCAGCGCTGGGTGTTGAGGCCAAATCGGGGGCCGTTGCCGTGGTGGGTCCTGTTTCCCCAGCGCCGGGTGCCCGGCTCGCGGCTTGCCGATTACTGGTCGGGCGTGCGGTTGCTCACCGCTGGCGCGGACGCCACGGTAGCCGATTGTATCCCGACAACCCACCCGCTCTATCGCAGCTTTTGGGAGCCGCTGACCCTGGCCGCACTCAACTGCGGGCCGGAAGAAGCGGCGGCGGCCCCACTCAAGGCGGTGCTGCTGGAAACCTTTGCCAAAGGAGCCAGCTATTGCCGGCCGCTGATCGCCCGCGATGGTCTGGGCGACAGCTTGATCACCCCCGCCCTCACCCTGTTGGCAAAAGGTGGCATCCGACCGTTTTTCGGCCAGCGCCTCCGCGGCCTGCGTATGGAAAATCAGCGGGTTACCGGCCTCGATTTTGGCACCAGCATGGAAACCGTGGATGCTGACGACACCGTAGTGCTCGCCCTGCCCCACTCGGCGGTTGGCGCGCTGCTGCCCGACCAAACCGTGCCCGAAGACGGGCACGTCATCGTCAACGCCCATTTCCGATTGGCCCTGGCGCCAGAGCCGCTCCCGCTCGGACTGCCCTTTTTGGGCGTGGTTGGCGGGGACGCCCACTGGATCTTCGTGCGCGACGACGTGGTTTCGGTGACCGTGAGCGGAGCCGGCGCTCTTGCCGAGCATTCACCGGCAGACATCGCGGCCCGGCTATGGCGAGACGTGGCCCAAGCGCTTATGCTCGGCGACATGCCCCTGCCGCCCTACCGGATCATCAAGGAAAAGCGCGCAACCTTCGTGCAGACCCCCGCCAACCAGCGCCGCCGCCCCGGTGCTGCCACCCGCTGGCCCAACCTCTTCCTCGCCGGAGACTGGACCGCCACCGGGCTGCCCTGCACCATCGAAGGCGCAATCCGCTCCGGCAACACGGCGGCAGCGGCGGTGATGAGCGGTCGCAGGGCCGGGACGTAAACAAAAAGCGCCCGAGAGCATCATGCTCTTAACGTTTTGTTTTCAGAGCGGATTCACGGCGACAGGGGGATTCCCCCTTCGCGACCCGCTCGAACGACGGGGACGTTAATAGCGGTTGATCGGGCGCCGAATTCGCCCTATTTTATTTGGGGATTCCGACATCCATCAAGGGGGAGGGACACGATCATGGCCAAGGGTGAGCAAAAGGGCAATCGCGAGAAGAAGAAGCCGAAAGCCGAAAAGCCGAAGACCATCGCCGCAAACCCGTCGACCAAGGGCGCGGCACCGGCCAAGTCCAAGTAGACCCGCCTAAACGTTACCAAGAGATTTGACCGCTCGAGACCGACCGGAGGCCCCCTCCGGTCGGTTCGTGTTTCTGCGTCCCTCAGCCGACGGCGGGGAGGGCAACCGGAGCGGGGGCACGGTGGGGCTGGTCTTCACCCAAAGGATCGCGCAAGACATAGCCACGCCCCCAAACAGTTTCGATGTAGTTTTCACCGCCCGAAGCCGTGGCCAGCTTCTTGCGTAACTTACAAACAAACACATCGATGATTTTAAGCTCCGGCTCATCCAAGCCGCCATAAAGATGATTAAGAAACATCTCTTTGGTCAGGGTTGAGCCCTTGCGCAGCGACAATAATTCGAGGATGCCATATTCTTTGCCGGTCAAGTGCAACGGTTGCGCGTTGACTTCGACCATACGGGTGTCAAGGTTAACGGCAAGACCGCCCGTGCGAATAACACTATCGGAATGCCCCTTGGAGCGCCGGACAATTGCTTGAATACGGGCCACCAGCTCGCGCTTATCGAACGGCTTGGTCAAATAATCATCAGCGCCGAAGCCCAAACCTTTGATTTTATTATCGAGTTCGGTAAGGCCCGAGAGAATGAGAATCGGGGTGGTGACCCGTGCCGCGCGCAACCGGCGCAAAACCTCGTAGCCATCCATGTCGGGAAGCATGATATCGAGCAAAATGATATCGTAGTCATAAAGCTTACCGATCTCCAGCCCATCTTCCCCAAGATCGGTGGAATCAACGATATAGCCCTCTGACTGGAGCATCAACTGGATGCTCTTGGCAACAGAGGAATCGTCTTCGACCAGCAAGACCCTCATGGCGACTTCCCAATGTTGGCGCCTAAGGCGCTTCTCTGCTCGATACCGGCTCAGCCCCGCAGGCAGGCGCCCCCCTCGACATAAGGGATCGCCTCAGGACTATCTGATTTACGATAAATTCCATTTAGTCTCGAATCAAGAAAACTTTATGCTCCATTAACTTTTTTCTGCAAGAATCGAGGCGTACCCTTGGTCGGCATTCTCAGGTGTGTTGCCATGTCCCTGGCGGTCGACCAGTTCGTTAGCCTCATATCCACCGTACCGGTCCATCGCCGATTCGGCCGGGTGTCCGGCGTGCAAGGCTTGCTGGTGGAGGTCGCCGGCATCGAAAAGCTGCTTTCCGTAGGGGGCCGGTG
>CAIZDL010000133.1 GCA_903931735.1 uncultured Rhodospirillales bacterium | reverse complement strand
GCGTTGCTCAACATCCATCAACTTCGGGGCAGATGCATTCATCCCAGATCGCCATTTCCAACGCATTGCTGGCCAGACCAGCAACTTTCTATAAAATACTATACCTAGTGGGTGTCTGCGTCAACCGGATAGGCAGGGTCGGATTCACTAACGCTTGGCTTGACGGGCAATCTCTTTGATAATTTTGGTGGCGGCGGCGCCAACAGTGCCAGCCTGTCGATTGTCGATGGCATCTTAAATCTCGACGGCTCGCCCAACCGATCCGCCGATGCCTTGACCACCCGCACCGCTGGCAATTTCACCAAAGTCCGCTTCGCTCTGAGCCGCCAACAGGCGATCACCGATGAGTTGTCCATCTATGCCGCGTATTCCGGCCAATTGGCGGCAAAGAACCTGGACTCGTCCGAGAAGTTCTACATCGGCGGGGCAAACGGGGTCCGAGCCTATCCAAGCAACGAAGGCGGTGGCTCGGACGCTCATATGCTCAATTTGGAACTGCGCCAGCGTTTGCCCTACGGGTTCACCATGATCGGCTTCTTCGATTATGGCCGAATTCTCGTGAACCATAACAACCACTTTACCGGCGCCAGTGCTCCCAACGGCTACGACCTTAAGGGCGGCGGTCTTTCCCTGGTCTGGCAATCCGACGATGGCCCGACCCTCAAAGCGACCTGGGCGCACCGGATCGGCGCCAATCCCAACCCTACGGCGACTGGCTACGACCAAGACGGCTCACTGGTCGTGGACCGCTTCTGGTTCTCGGCGAGCACGACATTTTAACGAAAGCGTGAGGATACGATCATGAACAGCTCCGAATTCCACACGCCGAACCGGACCATCCGGCAAGACCTTTTGGGGTCCACCTGTCTCGCCGGGCGGGCGATGGGGCTGATTCCGGCCCTGTTGGCGCTGGGAGTGGTCGGTGCCGGCATCGCTCATGCCGGGCCACCGGCTCCGACACAGTTGCCAACCGGGGGTCAAGTGGTTGGCGGGTCGGCGAGCATCGCGCAAGCCGGCGCAACCATGAATATCAACCAGTCGAGCCAGCGCGCCATCATCAATTGGCAGACCTTCAACGTCGGCAGCGCCGCGACGGTGAATTTTAACCAGCCGTCGGCGGGCAGCGTAACGCTCAACCGGGTGCTCGACAGCAATCCGAGCCAGATTTACGGCCACATCAATGCGACGGGTCAGGTGTTCTTCACCAACCCCAACGGCGTGTACTTTTCGCCGAGTTCCAGCGTCGATGTCGGCGGCTTGGTGGCCACCACCCATGGCATCTCCGACGACGATTTCATGGCAAGCCGGAATAACTTTACTCGCGACGGTGCCACCGGCAGCATCGTCAACGACGGCAACCTGAGGGCCAGACTCGGCGGCTATATCGCCCTGCTGGCGCCGGAAGTGCGCAACCAGGGCGTGATCGTCGCTCAGTTGGGCACGGTGGCGCTGGCGGCCGGCGAGACCTATGAGCTTCAGTTCAACGGCAACAACACGCTGGCAAACATCCGCGTCACTCCGGCGACCATCAGGGCGCTGGTCGAGAACAAGCGCGCGGTCCAGGCTCCCGGCGGCCTGATCATCCTCTCGGCGCAGGCGGTGGATCGCCTGCAGGGCGGCGTGGTCAACAACACCGGCACGCTGGAGGCAACGGGCCTGGTCAGCGACGGCGGCCGGATCGTGCTCGAAGCCTCGGACACCATCAATCAGGCCGGCGCCCTCAAGGCCGACGCCGCGCCGAACAGCACCGGCAACGGTGGCACGGTGCGAGTGATCGCCGATCTCCTCAACCCGGACAGCCGAACCCAATTCGACGGCACCATCAGCGCCCGTGGCGGTAATCAGGGTGGCGACGGTGGACACGTCGAAACCTCAGCCAGCAACCTCAGGGTCGGCAACACCGCACGGGTCGATACCCGTGCGCCCAATGGTAATGCCGGGACATGGCTGCTCGACCCGACCAATTTCACCATCTCCTCGGGCAGCACCGCGCAAAGCGCCAGCGGCATTGGCGCTCTGGCTCTGGAAACGGCACTGGGCAGCGGCAACGTCACCATTACCACCTCGTCCGCCGCCAACGGCAGCGATCTCGGCGACATCAACGTCAATGCAGATGTCATGTGGAGCGCCAATAAGCTGACCCTGAACGCGGCCAACAACATCAATATCAACGCCCGGATGACGGTGGCCGGCACGTCGCAGCTCACTCTCGTCCCCGGCGGTTCAGGAAATGTCCTGGTTGGTTTAAGCCCCGATGGCGGATTCATCGGCAGCGTTGATATTCCATGGCGCTCCGGCACAGGCATTATTACCATCGGCGTCGTCGGTTACACCGTGATCAACAGCCTCGGCTCGGCGGGCAGCACCACCGGCACCGACCTTCAGGGCATGAATGGAGCTTGCCTATCCGGTTAACGCAGACACCCACTACATGTTGGGTGCGCCCAATCGCCGGAGTAGAGTTCAGCGTAGGTCGGCGCCTCAGCCACGCCCGCGATCCCCAGCAATGATCTGAAGGCATTGAACGGGTAGAAGCGT
>CAIZDL010000132.1 GCA_903931735.1 uncultured Rhodospirillales bacterium | reverse complement strand
GGGGTCGCCCCCGCCGGTCGTTAACCGGCACCGTGTTTCCGTGGAGCCCGGACTTTCCTCCCCCCGCACCTCGCAGCACGAAAGGCGACCATCCGGCCGTCTGGCCGGGTCAGGTTATACCATACCGAAAAAAAAGGGAACGTTATTCAATTGGAGAATCGACGGAATGGTAAATATTCGACGGAATCGGCGACAGAATATTCCGCGGCCAATCCGGCCCTAAAATCTGCCCCGATTGCCAGCCCGCAAACACGCTGCCGGCACCACCCCTGACACAAGACACCGCCACCAACAAGCATCCACCGGAGCTGGGAGGGCAATTATGCCCCCCCGCCGGCAGATCTCCTCTGAACTACGCCGACTTGGCGTAGCCGAGGGTCTTCAGAGCATCCGCGATTTCCGGCAGAATCGCCGGATCATCGATCGTCGCCGGGCACTTATACTCAACACTGTCGGCAATTTTCTGCATCGTGCCACGCAGGATTTTGCCAGACCGCGTTTTTGGCAAACGCTCGATCACCACGGCACGCTTAAAGTCGGCAACCGGGCCGATCTTTTCACGCACCAGCGCCACCACTTCCTTCACGATTTCTTCGTGGGACTTCTTGACGCCGGCCTTCAGCACCAAGAAGCCAAGCGGAACCTGGCCCTTGAGCTGATCGGCAACGCCAATCACGGCGCACTCGGCAACGCACTGGTGGCCCGACAGCACCTCTTCCATACCGCCCGTCGAGAGGCGATGGCCTGCGACGTTAATAATGTCGTCGGTGCGGGCCATGATGCTGATATAGCCGTCCTCATCAATGAAGCCAGCGTCGCCGGTCTGATAATAGCCCGGATAATCAGCCATATAGGCCTTAACAAAGCGATCGTCGGCATTCCACAGCGTCGGCAACGAGCCGGGAGGCATCGGCAATTTCACCACGATGGCGCCAATGTCGCCGTGCGGAACTTCATCCTGCTCGGCGTTGAGAACGCGCACATCCCAACCCGGCAGCGGCTTGGTCGCCGAGCCGTATTTAACCTTAAACTTGCAGATACCCAGCGGGTTACCAGAAATCGCCCAGCCGGTCTCGGTCTGCCACCAATGATCGATCACCGGCACATTGAGCTTGCTTTCCGCCCACATCAGCGTGTCGGGATCGGAGCGTTCGCCTGCCAGGAACAGGGCGCGGAAACCACCGAGATCGTACTTCTTCAAGTACTCGCCATCCGGATCTTCACGCTTAATAGCGCGGAAGGCGGTTGGCGCAGTAAACAAGGTCGAGATTTTGTGCTGGCTGATCATCCGCCAGAAAGCGCCCGGATCAGGCGTGCCAACCGGCTTGCCCTCAAACATCACGGTGGTGCATCCGTAGATCAGCGGGCCATAACAAATATAAGAATGGCCAACCACCCAACCCACATCCGACGCGGCCCAGAACACCTCGCCCGGCTGCATGTTATACATGTACTTCATCGTCCAATTCAGGGCGACGGCATGGCCGCCGTTATCCCGAACGATACCTTTGGGCTGCCCTGTGGTGCCCGAGGTGTAGAGAATATAGAGCGGATCGGTCGCGGCCACCGGCACGCATTCGGCTGGAGCTGCCGCCTTGGCGCCCTCCACCCAATCCACATCGCGCCCGGCGATCATGGTTGCAACCGCCTGGGGCCGCTGGTAAATAACGGTGTGAGCTGGCTTGTGAACCGAAAGCTCGATGGCCTGATCAAGCATCGGCTTATACGCCAACACCTTTTTGCCTTCAATGCCGCAAGACGCAGAAATAATCACCGTCGGCTTAGCGTCGTTGATGCGGGTCGACAACTCGCTGGGTGCAAAACCACCAAACACCACCGAATGCACCGCGCCAATGCGTGCGCAAGACAGCATGGCCACAACCGCTTCCGGGATCATCGGCATATAGATGATGACGCGATCCCCCTTCCCGACCCCAAGCTGGCGCAACAACCCGCCAAACTGGGAGACCTGGGCCTGAAGATCCCGATAGGTAATTGTGCGTACAGTTTGAGTAACCGGGCTATCGTAGATAATCGCGGCCTGATCGCCCCGACCCCGCTCAACGTGACGATCCACCGCATTATAGCAGGTGTTAAGCACGCCACCACGGAACCAACGGTAAAACGGGGGGTTGCTACGATCGAGAACCTGCGTCGGAGCTGTAACCCAATCGATGCCTTTCGCAGCATCGCCCCAGAAGGTATCAGGGTCGGTGACAGATTGCTTGAACATCTGCTCATAAAGACTGGTCATGTTATATCCTTCTTGAGCTTCCTGGAGCAATTATGTTAACGGGCCGCGGGCCTTTGAGCCGCTGAAATCAAGTGTGCGACAGAATCTAACCCAATTGCAAATACTGAATCAGTTGTTGCAATGCGGAATATTTTATTACGACCGCACCTGCGAAATTCTGTTTGCGCCTGCGAAGTCGCAATCAATAATCCGAAACTGCATCGCTCGGCCCAGTGGCAACAGATGTGCTACAGTGGTATTTCAACCGGTATCGCCAATTTCAAACACCTGAGATAGATCATGACCGACCCCCGCCGCCGCGCACTGGTACTGTTTTCTGGAGGCCAAGATTCCGCCACCTGTCTTGCTTGGGCGCTGGAGCGGTTTGACTACGTTGAAACCGTGGGTTTTGACTACGGCCAGCGCCATCTGGTTGAAATGGCCTGCCGGCAAAGAGTGCTGGAGCTGATACCGGCGATAAAACCCGAGTGGAGGCGTCGGCTTGGGCCGGATCATGTCTCAGACTTGACGGCACTGCACGCCGCCAGCCCTTCCGCGCTCACCCGCAACACCGAAATTTCCGCCCCGGCCGGGGGATTGCCCACCACCTTCGTGCCCGGCCGCAATCTGGTGTTTTTGACCTTCGCCGCCATCATGGCGTCCCAACACGCGCTGGGCCGACTGGTCGGCGGCATGTGCGAGACCGACTATTCAGGCTATCCCGATTGCCGCGACGACACCATAAAGGCGATGCAACTCGCACTGAACCTGGGCATGAACCAGCGCTTTGTTATCGAAACCCCGTTGATGTGGTTGGATAAAGCCGCGAGTTGGCATCTCGCCGCCACTCTCGGCGGCCCGGCTCTGCTCGAGCTGATCCGGGTCGAGACCCACACCTGCTACCACGGCGACCGGTCGCACCTTCACGACTGGGGCTATGGCTGCGGCAGGTGCCCGGCCTGTACGCTCCGTATGTCTGGCTGGAACACGTACAGCGCAGCCCTGGCTACGGCGGCCCCTTAACGCCCTTTGGACCGGTTCGCCACAGCGTCGCCGATAACCTCCTCGATCGCCCCGGAGAACAGGCCGCCCACACGATCGATGTTAAAAGAGGCCAGGGCATAAGCGCGCTGACGGTCCACCAAAGCCCGGCAAAGGGCCGGGTCGGCGCGCAGCCGGCGTGCCGCCGCGACAAAACCAGCCTCATCACCAGGTGCGACCGTGAGGCCAGCCCGCTCGCGCTCCACGATCCGGCAGGCGAGATTGGTGGCGGGAATCGCCCCGACAATCGGCCGCCCAACGCACATATAGCTGTAAACCTTGGACGGCACCGAAAGCTCACTCGCAAAGTTTTCCAGCAGCAACACCGCCACGTCGGCCGCCGACAAGACCTGAGACAGGCGGTCAAACGGCTGATAGTCCAATAAAATCAAGTTATCCAGCCCCTCGCTGGCCTTGACCCGCTCCAGATAGAGCCGCCCCGGCCCCTGGCTCACCACCACCACCCGAACCTCAAGATCGGCTGCGAAGGCCCGGGCTAAATTGGCGAGATGCGCCGGGTTGTGCTTCAAGCCCACCGTGCCCGCACACAAAAAAACAAATTTATCCGCAACGCCGTGGGCTCGCGTCCACGGGTTGTCTTTCGGCTGGGGCGTAATGTCATCGAGCGGCGCCCAATTTTCGATCACCGTGCTACGGCGGTGATGAACGCCCTTCAGCCCAAGTATCGGCAAGAAATCTTCTGAATAGAGATACAACACGGTATGGCCCTGGCAGGCCAACCACCGGCTAAGTTGCACCGCAAACGGATAGCCGGCGTAATCGTGGATGACGATGCGCCGGGGCGCCCCTGCCCGCCCAGAGATCGGGATAGCCTCACTCACAGACGCGGCAGCGCCAGCCATTCCACTTATCATTTCCGCCGCCCATGCAAACGGACGTACTGGGCAACATCCTCGTCGCTCAGATCGGCCAAGGCGTCGCGAACCATAGCGGCAAGCTCTGGGCGCTCGGCCAGCCCCGCGACATATTTTGGCGCCACCACCCAGGTCAGGCGAAATTGCCGCCGCAGCAGCGAGCGCATTTCCGGGCTCATCATCGGCAACAACGGCAGCGCGAAATCGAGCCTCGAGGTCATCATGCTCGGCACAAACGCCCCCGACAGCCAAGACATCCGGAGTGCCGCCAGAGCCCCCGACGCATCGCCCTTGATCCTGCGCAACCATGCCAACCGGATCCACGGCCCAGGCTGCCCCGGCCCGCGCGCCAAACCGGCAACCGTGGCGGCCTCGGTCCGCTCCAGCAACCGGGTGCGCTCGGGACCGACCGGCACCGCCGCCGCTTCCCGCAACAGCAAGAGACCGCGATCCCCCTCGGCTTCACCGTCGGCAACCCAGGCGCCCGAGGCGGCCATGGCTGCTTCGGCACTCCTCAGTTCGGCCACCGGCACCGTCGCGCCCGCCTGGACGCGCCACAAAACATCCTGAGCGTCAAGCGACAGCAGGGCACCACCCAGTCGGGGCACGCCCAAGGCCAGCAACAGCGCCGCCAGCGCCAACCCAATCAAGGCGACGCCACGATCGTTGGGTTTGCCCCCCTTATCCCGGCGGGCCACCTTATCCCCGCGTGCCGGCTTTTCCCTGCCGGCGCCGTCGGACGCGTTACTCGCCGTAATAGTCACGGTAACGTCCATAGTAATAGCCATAATCGCCATAGCCATAACGATCATGCTTGCGCTGGTTAACCTGAGAAAGCGCGACACCATAAACCGCGCACCCGGCACTCTTCAGCAACTTGACACCGTTACGCACCGCATCGCGCGGGGTGCTGTTCCATTTGATCAAATAGACCACCCGATCACACAACCGGGCCAACACCCGGGTATCGGTAACCGCCAGAACCGGCGGCGAATCAATGATGATCCGATCATATTTGCCCGCCAGATCATTCAGCACCCCCCGCATCTGGGGCTCACGAATGACCTCGGCCGGGTTGAGGCAATGCCCCGCAGGCATAAAATCAAGACACCCACCAACCCCGCGCTGAATCACCTCATCGACGCCGGCCTC
>CAIZDL010000131.1 GCA_903931735.1 uncultured Rhodospirillales bacterium | reverse complement strand
CGCCGATCCCGCGCCGGGCGGATGGCACAACGCCGCTGATCGGCACCTTCCAGGGCCGGGCGATTTATCTCCTTCACGCCGCCGACAGCATCGGCGTGGCTAACCCGAATGCCGGGAATGTGTTGACGGCCTCCGTCCTGGAGGCGCTGCCCGTGCCAGAAGACGGCTTCACAGGCGCGCGGATTGTCTATGGCGAAGGCTGCACGGTGCCGGATGACCGTCTGAATGCCCTGGGCGTGACCTTTAAGCAGATTCCCTATCAGATCGAGGGGCTGTGATCCATGAGTGGCCAGCCCCCCCGCGAAGGCGAGATTCTGTTCTACTCCGGCCCGGACGGCACCACACGGCTTGAGGTGCTGTTTGAGGACGAAAGCTTCTGGCTGACTCAAAAGCGCATGGCCGATCTGTTCGATGTCGATGTGCGAACCATCAGTGAGCACCTGAAAACCATCTTTAGCACGGGTGAACTGAGCGAGGAATCAGTTAGGCTCAATTCACCCAGTGTGTGGGCGAGTTGGGAAACCGAGGAAATCTGCGGGCTTCACGAAATCGACCGTTCCCTATCCGTTCGCTTTTGGGTAGAGTAGGTACCCAAGCGGAGGGGCTGGCATGGACGCCGATTGTTTTGCCCGAATCGAACGGGCTGTTCTGAACGACATGAGTGCTGAACAGGTTGTTCGCATTGAAACTGCGGCTCATGAGTTTAGGGCTCGCCATGCTGTCGACGTGCTGCTTGCAGGGAAAGCAGTGGCACTGGAAGAAAGTCGGGTCTGCCCACACTGCGGGACAGGAGAGGCCGTCAAGAACGGTCGGGATCGCCGAGGCCTCCAACGTTTCGTTTGCCGCGGTCTGAATTGCGGCCAGAGTTTTACTGCTATAACCACGACGTGGTTGTCCGGGATGCGCATGCCAGACAAATGGCTCGACTTTGCGCAATGCCTGGAGGACCAACGTAGCCTTACTTGGATTCATCAGCACCTCGGTATTTCCAGAAAGACTGGCTTTGCTTGGCGGAAGCGCTTCCTTGGCTCGGTTGCAGGGCTCCCGGCCGACACGCTGGGTGGCATCGTCGAGTTGGACGAGGCGTACTTCGTCCGGTCTTTCAAAGGGCACAGGGGCTGGAAAACTGGAAATCCTCCGGAGAATCGTCCTCCTCGTTATCGCGGTTCGGGGGCTGTGAAGAGAGGGCTGTCCTCCGAACAGGTTCCCGTCGTGACTGGCCTGGATAACAGCGGTCATATCGTCCAGGGTGTACTTACCAACCGTACCGACGAGGCGATCTCGGCGGTATTGGCTGCGCAAATTGAAGTCAGATCGTTGATTTGCTCTGACGGTCATTCATCCTACCCAAAGATTGCTGAGGCTCGAACCTGTGAACATGTGACGATCGAGCGGCCCATCCACAGCCAGGAAGATAAGGCGCGTGGACTTACGAAAGGGACGCCGGGAGCCTTGGGTTTGGGACGCGTGAATTCGTACCACGAAAACCTCAAGACATCGATCAATCGAGTCTTCCGCGGTGTGTCGACCAAGCTCTTGCCTAACTACGTTGCCCTGGTGAAGCATTTGCGAAGCAAGCTAGTTCCACTTGTTTTCATTCAAACCGCTCTAGCCTGACCTTGTGATATTCCGACCGAGAGGCGGCGCGCCCCGATTCTGTGCCTGCTCCGTCCCCATTCGTGAACCACACCGAACCGGTCGGCATTACCTCACTCAATGAGTGTCCTGTCCAAAAACAAGACGCCATTTTTGTTGACGGAAGCAAGCATGTTTGCAAATTGCGCGATCACCTCATGCGTGTGTCAAAACAGACTTTATCCATCAGCTCAGAAGGTTGTTTGAGCCAACAGTTTCGGCCCCAGACAGTTTCGGCCCCAGACAGTT
>CAIZDL010000130.1 GCA_903931735.1 uncultured Rhodospirillales bacterium | reverse complement strand
TCATTGCTGGGGATCGCGGGCGGGGCTGAGGCGCCGACCTACGCTGAACTCTACTCCGGCGATTGGGCGCACCCAACATGTAGTGGGTGTCTGCGTTAACCGGATAGGCAAGGATTAAATCATCGATTTTGAGGAATTTTGACCGAATTGTTGTAACAAGTTCCTTGTCGACTTGACCAGTTATCATTATAATGTGAGAACGCTGAATGAGCGGGTCATCTTGTAGTTCTGTTAAAACATCGATGCCATTTTTCCCGGGCATATAGTTATCAATGATCAAAAGGTCGTGGTGTCTTTGGCGGTACATGCGAAGTGCTTCATTGCCGTTACCAGCAAAATCGATATCAAATACACCAATTTTTTCAATAAATTTTTCCAGCATTGCTCGCATTGCCACATTATCGTCGGCAATCAAAATTTGCATCCCGGCCACGGTCAATCCTCCGTTTCTTTTTATATCGGGCCAGAATTTATCTAAAATTCAGGGTACTGTCAATTGGTGCGCGCAAACTTTGCCCGCTGTGGCGAGGGGGGTTACCGACTGGCACCAATACCGAAAAAGTTCAGGAGTGGCTTAAGCGCTTTTGGCGCGCCCTCTTTCGCGTTTTCATCGACTTTGGTGGCGGTAATCACAATTTCCTTAATTCCGGGCACACGAATGGCACGGGATTCGCAAGATTTAATCAGCTGCTCGGTCCAATCCCGAACATAGTAATCGGCGCTCTTCAACAACTGCCCGATGAGCTGTGATGATTGTGGGGTCTGAAAATCATCGCGACTGAAAATCAAGTTCTCGCCGTTGTCGTATGTCTCCAGCAGGCGAGGATCAAATGTCAGTGCCCGTAGCGACAAAAGCATGACCAGTATCGAGAAATGGTCGACAGTTTCATCAAAGTGGCTGGCATTCCGAAGTGGGTGTTGGAAGTTTATGCCGCCAAGCAAGGTTGCGGGTAAGCCCTTTAACTCTGGTAAATACATCGAATCATAGTCGATTAGCTTGAGTTTACTGTCTGGTGTGATGATAACGTTATCGTGCTTCAGATCGCCATGGGCGATACCCCGCTGGAGCATATCGTAGCACAGCTTTGCCCAGGCCCGGGTGAGCGCCGCCAGCGCTCGTCGATTGTCGCGGCGGCACAATGTTTCCGTGGCGACGCCGATGGTCGAACCCTCCAGCCACGGCATGGTAACAACGGCATAATCCCCCGCCGCGGCGATTGAAGACGTGACAAATAGCTCGTGGGGCAAATATTCCAGCTCAACCATATAAGAGGGGTGCACTGTTTTGATAAACTTGCACAGTGCACGATAGCGTCTTTCGAGATCTGGCATATCTCGGGTAAAGCATTTTACTGCAATCATCGAGCCATTCTCATCCCGCATCTTGAAAACGCCGGCAAAGTTTCCGGCAAGAAACTGCGGGTGGCGCTGGCTGTCAAGCAATGCCGAAAGCTTTAACGTTGCGAACCGAGCCTTGGCGTTGGCTATCGCATTTTTATAGTCGGCGATCAGGGGGAGCGTCATGGTAAGTCCATCTGGTCTGGTTCTAGCGGGCGCCGCTGCTTAGGCACAGCTTGGCTCGATTTCAATTATAATGAGGCTCGAATCGTCGTTTGCCAGCAGCCCATTGTCACATTGGGTGGCAACCAGAGCGGCAAATGTGCCGTCGCTGGCAAGGTCCTGCCAAGTCGCGGCCAGCATTTCGGGTGCTCCCGAGCTGGGCCTAGCGGCATGAGCTTTGACCGCAGTAGCAAGTCGCCCTTCCGCGCTTTGGGAGAGGCGACGAAATTCTTCAGCAAGGCCCACCCCGACTGGTGCGCGCGCCGGTTTGCGGGCCGCAGCCAAGTAACGTAGCATCAAATACTGACCGATGCCATCGGTTGCTAAAACGACGGTCGCGCGGGCGGGCAGCATCACCTTGCCGGCGCTTAAGCGCAGCGCCTCCGGCATTACCGTCCAATTCAGCAGATGGGGGTCGCGGTCAAACGCAGCAAGACTAGCCGGATGGGCCAGTATCAAATCAACCTCGTTCCCGGTTCGGTCGAAGATCAAAAGCGGGCTGTCGCCATAGCCGAGCCAATGTGCTGCTATACCCTTTTCGGTTGCGCCAAGCCAGCACGCTGAAAGGGTGGCAAACGACCCTTCCCGTACAAATTTGCTGTGTTTGGGCGGGTCTGCCTTGCACTGAGTAACTATAGTCTTGCGAAATTCAAGACAAAATCCATCGAGCCACAGGTTCAGGTCGTCGATGGAGCTGATTGGCGTGGTCGGTAGCCGGTCAACCAGCGTTTCCGCCCAAGCTCCGCAGTAAAGCCCCGAGGCGCCAGCACCATCGGCCACCGCCGCCAGCACCCCTTGATCGGTGGCCGAGAGCCGGATGCGGTCTTCACTCCGCCGCCATACCATCTGCGCGCCCGACTCGTAGCTGTCGTTGCGGGGCTTAACCGTGGTCCGTGCCCGGGCCGTCCAGGTCGCAGCAACCCGGCCTCCGGGCGTGGTCAGGGGCGCTCCCACACTTTTTTTAATGTCTGACGGCGGCGCTGGGTCGGTTCCTATCGCTGCTTCCGTTTCCGTTTCCGTTTCCGTTTCCGCCTTTGTGTCGGGCTCTGCCCCCATTGCGGGTTCGCTGGTCCGCTCCCGCACTGAGGGGGCGTCCATGCTCCGTTGTGATGACGGTATGGTTGTGTGGTGACTCGCCTCCATCTCGATGGCGGCGATACGCAAAGCTGAAATTCGTTCGATTAGTGCCGCTCGCTCCCCACACAGCGCAATAACCTCCCCCGCGAGGTTCTGCCGCCGTTCCCGTGCTTCGAGCGTTCTCTCTGCAACCTGAGCATGGCGCGCTTCGGCGGCGGCAACCTCTTCTGTCAGCATGTCTCTCGCGCGGCGAAGTTCTGCCACCTCCGATAACAAGAGGTGGCGTTGATCTTCGAGTTCGGTCAATTCCCGTTGAGAGACAAGGGGGCGCTCGTCGTTCATTCCGTCAGCCGCGCCGTGTGCCACCACCGCCAATCGGGGGCGGCGGAGCGAAGGTGAATGCTTGCCTCGTGCCGATATCAAGCAGCTTTACCAAGGCTACCGCGTCGGCGTTAAAGGCCATGCCGCGAATAGTTGGGGTCGACTCCATATCGCGTTCGAAGATTTCGCAGATAATGGCGCGGTGTCGTTGCGACAACTCGCTGGACATATCGAACAAAAGCTTGGCATAGGGGTCGCGTGGCAACTGCATCGGGTTCCAGGGGAACAATACCGGCGCCTCGTTGCCGCCTGAAATGTGACAATTGATCAGGAGTGTGTTGCCATCTGAGGTCTTGAGCGAGGTCAACTTCTGTGCCGTTGCCAGCAGCTCATCTTCGGAACTGACATCGTTTGCCATGCCATCGGTGATATTGATCACCACGGGCGGAAACGAGGTCGGATGGCTGTAAATCCATTCTTCCAGTGTACCGATCGCGAGTCGGAAAGCGCCGTTCATTGGCGTGCTTTCGCCCGCAATTGGGTCAAGCCACCGTGAAACCGTGATTTGCTCTGTCACCGGCTGACCGCGCACGACGGTGATAACCTCGCGCTCCTCAATCTCGGCATTGTGCGCAACTTCGGAAATCGAGACCAACCGCTTCCCGGCCAATCCTTTGCGCCAGCAAAACTCGGGCCGGTTCGTGCGACCATAACCGATAATGCCAATATCGAAGTAATCGCGCACGCCTTCGTCGCGCATACAGCGATTGACCAGTTCTTCCAGCGTTGAATTCAGCGCGTCGGCGACCACGGTTGCCCGGTTGATCGATTTTCCGGCGCCATCGCGGCTAAATTCTTTGTCCATCGACCGCGACTGATCGATCAGGAATAAGAATACACCCCGACGATCCCGGCTGATTTCTTGCGAATAGACCACCGATTTCTCCCATTACCCGACGTTACACTGCGGCGCCATAGTCTACCACCTCCGGCGACAAAAAGGAATGGGTCAGACGACGGAGTTTTCCGTCTTGGCGCTCTTTTACGGAATCTGAGCGGGCAGAGGCGGCGGCGGGGGGGCGGGCTCCACCGCGAAAGGCGTTGTGCAACTGATCGGAGACGGCTGGCCCGCTCCGGCGCCCGGCCCGTTCACGGTCATTTTGAATTCGAAGTTGCCAACCACAGACTCGGCCAGATTCTTGGGCCGGTCGGTAAGATTTCGTTCGGCATGTGAAAACCAAACGTCGATGGTATTGGCGGGCCTGTCGCCGTTTGACTTCAGCACCGCCTGTCGCCATGCCCGGAGCGCCGCGATGCAATAGGTTTCGGTCAGCGCTTCGGGTGCTTTGACAAGAACAGCACCTTGAATGATGTATTTGAGCCGGCCGATTTCAGCCAATGAGAAGTCAACGTCGAGCACATCTTCTGTCGGTGTGCCGTTCAGGGAATAGGCCACGCGAATTGATCGTATCGCCTCAATGCTGTTGGCCGCCCTTTGCAGGCCCCAATCGAGCAAATTAATGGGCTGTCCCGCCAGCCACTCGATGCCTGTTGGTGGGGGAAGGGGCGTGACGGTCGCCGGAGTCGGAGCAGGAATCAGAGCCGGCTTGGCCGGGCCGGTGGCAATGCAGGTTGCCGATAATTGGGGCACCCGGCGCTGGTCCCCGGCCTCATCGAGCGCGTGCTTACGATCACTCGCCAAAGCCTGCCAGGCATCTTGGCATAACGCCATTGATGAAAAGGGAATTTGTGAGGTGGCCGGCTGTTGCCCTAGCCAAAACCATGCAAAGACGAGGATTGCCGGGTCCATATTCCCCCCCGTTGGCGAGTTTGATCGGAAAAGGCAGACTACCTCACTTTTGCCGCGCTACCCAGAGCCGTTTTAAGGATATTGGGTAGGAACGCCCCTTGTGATCCATCGCCGATGGCGCCATTATCCGCCAATAGGGTGCCGGTCGAGTTTTTCCGGGCACGGAGCGGTTTTATGAAGATCGTGGCATTGGTGGGTCTGGCGATAATTTGTGGCGCAGTGCCGCTGGCGGCTTGTGCCGAAGGCCCCGGCTTGGGGGAGTGTCGCTACCGCGCCTCGTTCAATTGCGCCAAAGCCGACGATGCGGCCTCCCGCGCAATCTGCACCACGCCTAACTTACTGAGCGCAGACTGCGCCATGGGCTATGCCTATCGCGATGCCCGCGATTGGCCCGGTGCCAACAGAACCGATAGCTTGCGTAAAGAACAGCGGCACTGGGTCCGGATGAGGGACGTCGCTTGCGCGCGCCATCCCGTAAGTGAACGCGCGGCCTGCCTCACAGCCGAAACCGAACGGCGGCTTGGCTGGTTGATCTCTCACTATAAATTGCCGGTGGCCGGTAAAGTTTATGAGAACTTTGGTGGCGCGGCGGAGTCGAAGCCCGAATAGGGCTAGTGGAGGGGGGGGGGATTGATGGTCGCCTGAAAATCGGCAAACTCCCGGTCGGCAATGAGAACATGACCCAGAAGCCAATGCCCGATGTATAGCACCAAGTCGTTGATTGGGGCCTTCTCGGCATGAACGTCGAGAATTATAATATTTATCCGGTCGATGAAGCTTGTGTGCTGCTTTCTATGGAGCACTTGTTTTGGGTATTGAACCATCTCCATCAATGAATTTTCAATTGTGAAGTGAAGTCCGATATATGCGACAAGTTCCTGAAATTTTATTGATCGCTTTTCAGTCAAGCACGGGTCACGCAGGCTGGCCACAAAGTCATAATACTTTTGAACAATCAAGTCTTGTTGCTCATCGAGGCCGGGGGCTCCGGCAAGTGTCAATTCACACTCAGCCAACTTGCTCAAGTTCGCACAAATATCGATAACTTGGCTGTAAAAAAGCTTTGTGAATGCCCGTGCGGCTATGGTCGCCATTTTGACATTACCCCAACAGATATAGTGCCTACTTTAGATATAGCGTCCGTTTGACCGGCGTCAACATCCTTGCGTGATAGTCGCACAGCCTCTCCATGCGCTTCAAGGCTAACGTGTTGACGGGGGGGCAATTTGAGGGCGGGTAGTAAAACTACCTTTGAAGCCAGCGTCTCCGTCTATATGAGATGTAACTTCTTATCCAGATACCGATTATGACGCCGAAACCAATGAGCAGCGCTGCTTCCCACAAGGTGGTTGGAATAAAGCGGCCCATGAGAGTTCCCGTTACTCCGCCTGCGGCAGCCATGAGAAAAAGTGATATACAGAGTAAAATTTTATCAAATATAGTTCTTATCGTCACGACTGGTCGATATCCACCCATTGTCCGGTCTCCCATGTTACTAGGCGGTTCGCCGTATTTCGTCGCTCCGGTAAGTCCGTGACGACAAGCTTTTGGGTCCCGCCTGTTTACAAGAAGCGCTTGAACAAGTGCAAGTGTAAACCTTAGCATCGCAACATTTCTCATGCCCCGGTCGGGCGCGGTCATTTTCAGCGCGACGGGGAGTAAGTATTATTGTCGCAGTCAATGCTCCGCGCGCAAGGGGCTTGCCTCGCCCCGCATTCATGCTCCCGTGTCATCGGCGGCGGGCGAGATCTATCCGGCGCTTGGCGCCGGGGTCGTGGGGGGCGGGGTGGGGTGCTTGCCGCAAGCAGCCTCCCTCGTGGCAAGATAGTGCGCCTTATCGAGCCGATAGGTTTCCTCCAGGCGGGCCGCTTCAGCCGCAGCCGCCTCACCAACCGGAATGCCCTTACCGGCCCCGTCGGGGGTGCCCATGGTCGCGGCGACTTGGCTGCTGGCGCGATAGAGCCAAAACGCCTCGCCCAGGGCCACATAGCCGGCTAATACCGGCAGGGCCGAGCCAAAAAGGTCTCCCAGCGATGATGGCCCGTAGAACGGCAGCACTAAATAGGGGCCATCGGGGATGCCGGTGCTGCACACCGCTTGCCCCATGTTGCGAGGCGCGCTCTTGACCCCGATTTCGGTAGCGCGGTCATAGACGCCGCCAAAGCCGTAAATCAAATTGTAGAAGAAGCGGTGGGTGGCGACGCCGGCGTTATCGACATCCCCTTGCGCAAGGCTGCTGAACGCAACAACCGGTTCGCTGAGATTGGCAAAAAAGTTGCTGACCCCCCGACGCACGCCTTCGGGCACGGTATCGGAAAAGAATTGGGTCGCGCTGATGCTCGAATTTTCATAATATTTGTGGTTAAAGTCGTACACAGCTTTATTGAACTGCTCCAACGTGCTTCCCTCGGCGCGCGGCCGGGTCGGAAACAGCGAGAGCAGTGCAAACAAAACTGAGACCATGAGCACCATGTGGCGGCGCATCATAAGCAACGAGTGAGTCCCTAATCTAATCGTTGTTTCTAATTTTGGCGGCTCGCCCATTGTACCTGGACCAGACGCTTCCTCCTGCTAAAAGGTTTAGCGCTTTCAGGGAGTTCTGTCAAACGCCCCGTCGGAACGGGAGATCGGTCCGGGAGCAGTTTTCGGGCTGTTGGGTTTGCCCGATCCTCGGTTATGATGGGTGCGGCCGGGCTGGCTGAGGTCATATCACGAGAGGATCAAACATGGGGAATCGGGGCCGCGCTTCAGGAACGCCGCCGGTGCTGGGCATCATTGGGGGCAGTGGGCTTTACGACATCGACGGTTTGGTCAATCAGCAATGGAAGGCCGTGTCTTCACCGTTTGGTGAGCCGTCCGATGAGTTGCTATTTGGCGAGCTTGATGGGCAACAACTGGTATTCTTGCCACGCCATGGCCGTGGTCACCGCATTCCCCCTTCAGAAATCAATTACCGGGCTAATATTGATGCCATGAAACGGGCCGGCGTCACGGAGATTTTGTCGCTATCGGCGGTTGGATCGCTCAAAGAACATTTGCCGCCGGGCATGTTTGTGGTGGTCGATCAATTTATTGATCGTAGTATCGCCCGGACGAAGTCGTTTTTTGGCACCGGTATGGTCGCCCATGTCGGCTTTGGTCATCCGGTGTGCAAGCGCCTGGGCGCCGCGCTGGAGCGGGCGTTGAAAGAGCTGGATATCGCCCACCAACGCGGCGGCACCTACCTCGTGATGGAAGGCCCGCAGTTTTCGACCATGGCCGAGTCCCAGCTTTATCAATCCTGGGGATGTGATGTTATTGGTATGACCAACATGCCCGAGGCTAAATTGGCCCGCGAGGCAGAGCTGTGCTATGCCACGGTGGCCATGGTCACCGATTATGACTGTTGGCACCCCGATCATGAGCACGTCACGGTTGATGCGATCATCAAGGTGCTGGGTGAGAACGCTGTTCGCGCCCGCGCGCTGGTCAAGCGGGTGGCGCCAATGCTGCGGGAGCGGGCCGATCCCTGCGCTTATGGGTGTCAGACCGCGCTCGATAATGCACTGATTACGGCAACGGATAAACGGGACCCGGCATTGCTGGTCAAGTTGGAAGCGATCACCCGCCGGGCGTTGGCACAATAGTGGCTCGCCCCCCTCTTCGTCGGTGTTCGGCGAAGAGGGGGAGGGGCCGCTATTTCAACTGGTCTTGGGTTTCAATGATGTGGGTGACGAGGCCGTAGTCGCGGGCTTCCTCGGCAGTCATCCAGTAGTTGCGATCGGTATCGCGTTCGACCTTATCCAAGGGCTGGCCGGTCTCGGCGGCAATGATCCGGTTGAGCCGTTGGCGCATTCGGATAATTTCTTTGGCCTCGATGGCAATATCGGTGGCCTTGCAGCCGGCGCCGCCCATGGGCTGGTGAATGAGGAAGCGTGTGTTGGGCAGGCAATAGCGGTTTTCCCGCTTGACGCCCAAAAAGATATGAGCCCCCGCGCTGGCCACCCAGCCCGTTCCCAGCACGCTCACCTCGGGTTTGATGAAGCGGATCATGTCGTGGATGGTATCGCCGGCCTCAACGTGACCACCCGGTGAGTTGATCACGATGCGAATGGGCGCGTCGCCGTCAACCGCGAGCGCCAGCAATTCGGCCGAGACCTCGCGGGCCAGCTTCATGGAAATTTCGCCGAAAATCAGCACCGTGCGTGCTTTGAACAGGTTTTGCTGCACGGTTTTGAAGGGGGCGTCTTTGGCGGCTTTCGCCTGTTTGCCCGTTGTCGGCTGATCGTCGCCCTCGTCGTCGTCGTCGTCTTCGTCGGCACGGATGTAGCTGGCGTCGGCCATGGCGTGATGCTCTCCCGGTTCCTCGTCGTCATGCGCGGCGGTGCTCCCAGAAGGAGCCGCGACGGTTAGTCAATAGGCCGGAATCGAGCCGGGTTCAACACCCGTTGCGTGTCGGCTCGATTCCGGCGTTATTCCGTGCGGACGAGACGGGCGACGTAAAAGCCATCCATGCCGCCTTTTTCGCTCAAGTGCGGGGGGAGGGTGCGAACGTCGCCCTCGGCGGTGATCGCGCCCTCAAGATTGCCGATTTCGGCTGCCTGCACCGCCCGCCGGGCCATCGGAGCGCCGCTTTGAAGCAGGGCCGCGATTTGTGCGGGTCCCTCTTCCGGCTGAAGGGAGCAGACAGTGTAAACCAACATGCCGCCGGGTTTTAACAGGGTCACCGCGTGGGCGAGCAGCCGTTTTTGCAAGGTCGCGAGCTTGGAAACATCCGCCTGGGACTTAAGATGGGGAATATCGGGGTGGCGGCGGATGGTGCCGGTGGCGCTGCATGGCGCATCAAGCAAGATCGCGTCGGCTGTGGCGCCGGGTTGCCACTGGCTGGCGTCCGCGGTGACGGTTTCAACCTGAAGCCCGAGTCGCGCAAGGTTCGACTCCAACCGCACAAGCCGGGCCGCCGCCCGGTCCACCGCCACAACCTGCGCCCCCGCAGCGGCGAGTTGGGCTGTTTTCCCGCCTGGCGCCGCGCAAAGGTCGAACACCCGGCGCCCCAAAACCGGGCCAAGCAGCGCCGCCGGCAGGGCGGCTGCGGCGTCCTGGACCCACCATTGCCCCTCGGCAAAGCCCGGCAGCTCGGGCACGGCACCGCCTGCGGCACGGCGCACCGAGCCGGTTGGCAAGATCTCCGCTTCCAGCCGCTCGGCCCATGTGGCGGCCTCGGCCGGGATTTTCAGCGTAAAATCGAGCGGAGCCTCGCGCAAATGCGCCTCGGCGATCGCGCGGGCGGTCTCTGGTCCATAGGCGGCCTCCCAACTGTCCCACAACCACCGGGGGGTGTTGAGGTGGGCGGGATCTTGGCCCGCGATCAGTGTCGCCCCCTCGCGCCCGAGTCTGCGCATCAGGGCGTTGACCAGCTTTTTGTAGGGTAAGGTCTGGGGTTCGGCGCCGGTCAAGGCCACCGTGGTGTTGACGGCGGCGTGGGGGGGCGTGCCCAGAAAGAGTAATTGCGCCACCCCCAACCGCAACAGGTCATGGACCGGCGGCTTCAGTGTGCCGGGCCGGTTGAGCATCAAGGCGATCAAGGCATCAATCTGGCCGAGCCGGCGTAAGGTTGTGGCCACCAGCAGCCGAACGAAGCCACGGTCGCGCCCCTCCAGCGCGGAGCCGGCGATTCGGGCATCAAACACATCATCGAGCGGCCGCTGCCGGCGCAGCACCGCAGACAGCAAGTCTACCGCCAGCGCCCGTGGGGCGAGGTCATCGGTCATCAAATTTCCAGAAAAGTGGGCGGTATCGTAATTGAGTAGGTGACCGTGGCAAGATTACCCGGCGGCGTTCACCCGCTCCGTTACTGTGGCGAGTATAGCATCGGCCTTGTCGTTGTCGACCTGGCAGGTGCCGGCAGCGTGGTGACCGCCGCCGCCATATTCCAGCATGAGTGAGCCGATGTGGGCCTGGGAGGCACGGTTGATGATCGATTTCCCGACCGCCAGCACGGTGTTTTGATTTTTCAAGCCGTTGAGAATGTGGATCGAGACCGTTGCCGTTGGGTATAGCGCATAAATCATGAAGCGGTTGCCGGCAAATATCGGATCCTGGCCGCGCAGATCGAGAATGACGACATTGCCCACTTGCTTGGACTGTTTTTCCAGTTGCTCGATAAAGCGGTGCTG
This sequence comes from uncultured Rhodospirillales bacterium, assembly GCA_903931735.1. GTDB lineage: Bacteria > Pseudomonadota > Alphaproteobacteria > Azospirillales > Azospirillaceae > BOG-933. Next base: position 1,513 of record CAIZDL010000130.1, on the reverse strand, counting down.
GTGGCTCCAATAAAGTTCGGTCCGCTCTTTAACGTCGGGTAGATCGAGAATTTCTTCGATGGTGTGGTTGCGGCAGTATTCGATCAACTCCATCATCAGGCTATAGTTGGAGATGCGGAAGTTGCGGAAGCGGCCAAGGCCGGTGCGCGCATCCATGATGAAGTTAAGGAGTGACCAGCGCTCTGGCGCCAATATATCGGCCCGCGCATATTGGGCGGAGTCGGCTTGATCGACCGCGACCATCATTTCGTTGGAAATGCGGGGGAAGCGCTCCTGGCCTCCGTAATGGCGAAACACCACCCGTGCCGCCGAGGGAGCATCGGCGTCGATGACGTGGTTCGGCTTGCTGCCAACCCGCTCCACCTCGCTGGCGTGGTGATCGAAGGCGAGGTGGGCGCCGGCGGTGTAGGGCAGGTTGGTGGTGATATCGCGGTCGGTGATTGCGATCTTGCCGTCCTGCATGTCCTTTGGATGAACGAAGGTGATCTCGTCGATCATGTCCAGTTCGCGCAATAACACGGCGCACACCAGCCCGTCGAAGTCAGAACGGGTCACCAGTCGGAATTTGCCTTCATGCATCGGTGGACTCCCAGGGGCAGGGGCGGAAGGGCGGGCGGAAAACGGCCGATAAGCGGGATCAAAACAATTCGACGCAATGTAACTGAAACCGGACGTGAACGGAAGGCGGTGGCCGTGCCGAGGCTTCGGCTAAATCGCGATAGGCTGCCCCAGCCGAAACGGTGCTGACGCCCGGGCATTTTTGGGCCATTCGGCTATGGCCGCGCCCTGTGGCATTATGTTGCATCGTTCTTGGCGCTCCCAGTCCCCAACTTTGAGTTCAGGGTTGTGGCCAACGGTGTGAATTAACCATAGTTGGGGAGGGCGTACAATGGTCGGTTTTCCCATATTTGCGCGGGGGATCGTCGTCGTTGCGGCTTTGTTGGTTGCTCCCGGCGCGGTTCTTGCTGCTAATCCGGCTGACCCGGCTGGGCTTGTCCCTCAAGCTGCCCCTAAAGCTGCCGCTGGCGCTTCGGGTGGTGAGGTCGTTTTCATTAAATACTGTGTGGCGTGTCATGCACTGCCGCACCTGGATCAGAACAAGACCGGTCCTAGTCTTCACAATATAGTCGGCCGCCGGGCTGGCCAAGCACCCGGGTTCAGCTATTCGTCCGCGAACCTCAACTCAAAAATTGTATGGACCGAGGCGGTGCTCGATACGTATCTGCTGAGCCCGAGGACGACTATTCCGTCCCGCTCGGTTCATCCTGGCGGCCCGATGATTGGCACGAAAATGACCTTTAAGGGCATGAAAGACCCGGCCGAGCGTAAGGCGGTGATTGCATTCTTGAAGGCCGAGTGATCCGTGCCGGGTCGAATGCCGACTAGAGGGCCGCATTCGTTAAATTGCACGGTTAAAGTCCGGGTTTCCAACGGCCGCCGGCCTTTGGTCGCCGAAGGCAATCCGGATGGTTTGTAGGGGCTTTTGCCCCTACGACCCCACCAAAGGCCGGCG
>CAIZDL010000129.1 GCA_903931735.1 uncultured Rhodospirillales bacterium | reverse complement strand
TCATTGCTGGGGATCGCGGGCGGGGCTGAGGCGCCGACCTACGCTGAACTCTACTCCGGCGATTGGGCGCACCCAACATGTAGTGGGTGTCTGCGTTAACCGGATAGGCAAGGTCCGAAGCTCTCAACGCCGTGATGCTCGAAGAAGTGGATGGCAAGCCCAAGGCATCGTTCAAAACCTTGCGGGTGGCAGACCTGCCCGATCACGATGTGCTGGTCGATGTCGCCTACTCCACCGTCAACTACAAAGACGGGCTGGCGCTGACCGGTAAAGGCCGAATCGCGCGCAAGTTGCCCATGGTGTGCGGAGTCGATCTCGCCGGCACCGTCATTTCCTCGCGCTCACCCGCCTGGAAGCCCGGAGACCGGGTGGTGGTCAACGGCTGGAACCTCTCGGAAACCGAGTGGGGCGGCTATATCCAACAACAACGGGTGAAGCCCGAGTGGCTGGTGCGCGTGCCCGACACCTTCTCGCTGGCCGAAGCCATGGCCATCGGCACCGCCGGCTACACCGCGATGCTGGCCGTGCTGGCGCTCGAACACATGGGCGTTCGTCCGATCGGCCCCGAAGTGCTGGTAACCGGCGCTGCCGGCGGCGTTGGCTCCATCGCGGTGTCGGTGCTGGCGAAACTGGGCTACCGCGTGGTGGCCTCCACCGGCCGCGCCGAAACCCACGACTATTTAAAATCCCTCGGCGCGCACGCGATCATCGCGCGCACCGCCCTCACCGACAAAGGCGGCCCGCTGCAACAAGAGCGCTGGGGCGGCGCCATCGACTCCGTCGGCGGCCAGACGCTCGCCAACGTCGTTGCCCAAACCGCCCGTCACGGCGCCGTTGCGGTGTGCGGCCTTGCCGGGGGCTCGGACCTGCCGGCCTCGGTGTTTCCGTTTATTTTGCGCGGCGTCTCGCTGGTCGGCATCGACTCGGTACAAGCGCCGGCCGTCCGCCGTCAGGAAGCCTGGAAGCGCCTGGCAAGCGACCTCGACAAAGCCAAACTCGACGCCATGACCACCATCGAGCCGCTCTCGAAAATCTTCGAGTTGGCCGACGCCATCGTTCGGGGGCAAGTCCGGGGCCGCACGGTTATCGATGTCCGGAAATAGAGCGAACGTCGTTTCTCTTGCGCGGCGCCCCCGGTTGTGATCATTTTCCGCGCACGTTTTCACCGAATACGGCGGACGAGCCATGAGCCCTGCGAAACTGTACCTAATGCGGTTCCTGATCCTCCTGGTCGCGCTTGCGCTACCGGCGGGCGGGTTTGTGTTTTGGGCCGGCAAGCCCGCCCAGCTCGATCTTCCATCCATAGCCGCGTGGGCGCCGGTTAAAGAGCCGGGGCCATCGGCCCGCGCGCTGGCAGATGGCCTGACCCGTCTCGCCGGCCCGACCCGGCCAAAGCCACCCGAATGGTTTACCGCCGAAGATCAAGAACTTTTGGCAAAGACCGAGACCGCTTGGAAGGCCAGCAAGCTCCAGGAGGGCATGGGCCACCTGATGGTGCTCAGCAGCCGACTCGACGAGCAAGGCAAAACCATGGCCGACTTTGTGCCGCTGGTTGCCCCCGACCTCGCCTCGTGGCTACTGTCGAGTTATTTTGCGCCGTTATTACTCGGCGTGCTGCTGGTTGTCTTCTCCTTCCTGATCTTTTTGCCCTGGCTGGTACGACGGCTCATCGACGCCGTAAAAGTGCTCATCGGCATTGCGATCGGAATGGCGGCCATTATCGGCGCAATCACCCTCTGCCTGTCGTTGTCCGCCCAACACGCGGTGGTGTTCACGCTGATCGAATATCTGGTTGCCGTTGTCGGAATTACGGCGCTCGGCAATGTCTGGCTGGTCTTTCAACGCAGCAAAACGCCACGCCGGGTTATCCCGATCGAGTCCGCCGGCCTCGCCGGGCCGGGCGGCGGGATTCGGCGCGAGTCCCGCGTTGTACAACCGCTGGTGCCGCGCGGCCGCCAAAGCGAGCTTCCGCCACCAGGGCTGGCCGAATCCGACCTCGCCCTCCCCCCGCGGGAGCGCGAGTCCAACACCTGAGGCCGCTGCATAACGCCGGTTGATAGCTAAAAAGGCCCCGGTTCTCGGGGCCTTTTTCATGCGCTCATCTTTGGCTGGCGCTATAGCCACCGCCGGGACGGAACCGCTTGAGATAGGTCGGCAACACCACGTCGAGCGAGGTCGGGGTAATTCCAAGCTCGGCGAACCCCAGACTCCCCGGAGCCACGACATTATCGCTCCGCAGGAGTTCGATCTGGTCGCGGGTCAGCATCGGGTTGGGCAAGCGCTCGAGGAACCATGCCTGAAGCCGTGCCAACCACCAGGGGATGGTCACCAGCGCGCGCCGACGGTTAATCTCCTCCAGCACCCGCTCCATCAACTGCCGGAAGCTGTAAACCGCCGGGCCGCCCAGCTCGTAAGTCCGGCCCAAACTAGCGGGGTCCGCAAGCGCTGCCACCACCGCCTCGGCCACATCGCCCACATACACCGGCTGAAAGCGGGTTTGCCCGCCACCGATCAGCGGCAAAAATGGCGAGAGCCGGGCCATTGAGGCAAAGCGGTTAAAAAAATCATCCTCGGGCCCGAAAACCAAGCTGGGACGCAAAACCGTGGCCTCGGGGAAGACCTGAAAAACACCGACCTCGCCGGCGGCCTTGCTGCGCGCATAAGCAGAGCCCGAACCCGGATCGGCCCCGATCGCCGAGACATGAATCAACCGCTCGACCCCGGCCGCCCGTGCCGCACGCGCGATCCGGGCCGGGGTTTGGCCCTGGACCGCCTCGAAGGTATAACGCCCCCGCTGGTGAAGAATACCAACCAGATTGATCACGACATCGGCCCCCGACACCGCGAGCGCAACCTGCTCGTCCTTCAAAATATCGATGGCAAGCGGCCAGATCTGGCCGACCGCGCCCGCGGTTTTCAGAAAGCCAACCCGGCGCGGATTGCGGCAAGCCACCCGGATCGTAACATTTTCAAGCTTGGCCAGCCTGCACACCAAGTGCCGACCGAGGAACCCACTCCCGCCAAACACCGTGACGATTCGATTGCGACCAACCATCCTCGATCTCCCGCACTAGAGCGATATCCCCAGGGCACCGAATTCCCACTCCGGAAAACTACCACACATGCGGCCTGCTGCGGTGCACCCGAAACCGCCGTTTCTTAAAGATAGGGCGCCAATGGAGAAAAGCCGTTGACAGCGGGCGGCTGGCCCTATAGGAACTCGCCCACACAAGACCCCACATAAGCCCAGGTGGCGGAATTGGTAGACGCGCAGGTTTCAGGTACCTGTGGCAGAAATGTCGTGGAAGTTCGAGTCTTCTCCTGGGCACCATGTCTGGTTGTTGTGTTCACCCCGAGCCGGTCGCGGCCGGGGTTGTTTTATGTCTGGGGGAGCCGAGCCGATGCCCATCGATCTTCATGACGGCGACCTGCCCGACGGCCTGACCTGGGGCGAGTGCGTCGCGATCGACACAGAGACCATGGGCCTCAATCCCCACCGCGACCGGCTGTGCTTGGTCCAGCTTTCAGCGGGGGACGGCACCGCTCATATCGTACAATTTCGCAACGGCGACTATCGGGCGCCAAACTTGCGGCAATTGCTGACCAATCCCGCGATCACCAAGCTGTTCCACTTCGCCCGCTTCGACATCGCCACCGTCTACCAGCACATGGGCATCGTGATCGAACCGATCTACTGCACCAAGGTCGCGGCACGATTGGTGCGGACGTTCACCGACCGCCATGGCCTCAAGGATTTGTGCAAAGAGCTGCTCAGCGTCGATCTTTCCAAGCAGCAACAAACCAGCGACTGGGGCGCCGCCGAGCTGAGCCCTGAGCAACTGAAGTATGCCGCCTCCGACGTGCTGCACCTCCACGCCCTGCGCCGCCGCCTGGATGACCTGCTGGAGCGTGAACAGCGCCGCCACCTCGCGGAGGGCTGCTTCCGCTTCCTGCCCACCAGAGCGCTCCTGGACCTCGGCGGCTGGGGCGACCCCGATATTCTTCACCACTGAGACCGGCTTCACCACTGAGGGCGGAGTTATTTTTTGACCACCCGCGCAATCAGCCGGTCGAGGGCCTGAACCTTCTCCGTTGCCCCGGTTGCCAGATAGAGCTGGCGAGCTTTGGCCCAGCGGGCAAGCGCACCGGAAAGATCGCCACGGCGTTGGGCGATCAGCGCCGCCTGAAGCTCCAAGTCGGCGATGCCCTCGCGGTGACCGAGGGCGACTTCCAGCACGATCGCCTTTTCAACGATTTCGGCCGAGCGCGCCCAGTCGCCCCGCGCCATCTCGACCTGAGCCAACCCCCGGTAATGACGAACCATGCTTTCAGGACGGGCCAACCCGGCCTGATAGGTAAGCGCGATGCGAAACGACTCCTCGGCGCGCTCAAGCTTCCCCTGAGCGAGATAAATCTCGCCCAGCGTGCCCACCGCCCCCGCCAGCAAGCCCTGACCGCCGCTGCCAGAGCCGAGCTTCAGCACGGTTTCGCACGCATCCTTGGCCTGCTCGTGCTCTTTCAGGTCCTCGGCGACGATCCCCAATAAGCTCCAGCCCAAGGGTTGGGCCGGCGCGAGATCTGCCGCTTTTTGGGCCGGCGCCAACGCCTGGGGCGGTTCCCGCAGGAACGTCACCGCCGCCAGATGACGCAACAACTGCGCACCCGAAGCGGGGTCACCACCATCGTCCGCCGACATCGCCCCGGCAAGGGAGCCCAACAGGTGAGTGGCCGGGCCGGTATCCCCGGTGGCCAGGGCCGCCAGGGCCGGCTCGATCGCCCGGGCCGAGCGCGACCAACCATCGGAGAGACACAACAACGCATTGACGGCGTGAAACAGATGCCGCCCCTGCTCCTCAATTCGCTCGGCCCGCCGGAATGCCATAACCTCGGCATGAGGGCCGCTCTTGAGGGCCTCGATGGTTTCAGCCACCAGGGCCATGGCGCGCGGCCCGATATCGTCCCGGTTCCCGGCCTGGGCCTGATCAGCACCGGTCGTACCAACGCCGCCCCCCCGCCCGCGTCGCCACCGCCGACGCCGACGCAACGACACCACCACGGCAACCACCAGCACCGGCACCAAGACCAGCACCACCAGCTCCCCGATAATCACCGACGGATCAACGCCCGTGCCTATCAACTCCTCTATGCGCTGCCGCGCCTGTTCGATCCAAACGCCCACCACGAACCGCCCGCCGCTGCCTGTGCCGAATTCAACCATAGCCGAGTTGCCCGCAAGACAACAGCGGCAGTGATTCGAGGGTCATGAAAACGTCAAGACCCGGGGTCGGAACACCAAGAGCCGCGCCGCTCACCGTGATAAGGCCGAGCCAGCCCCGCCGCGACCAGCATGGCGCCAACATCGGCACCATCGACGCCCAGCACCCTCGCCCGCACCCGGCCGCCATATTTATCGTGCCGGATATCATCGAGCCGGGCCACCCCGGCCGCCAGCAACTCGGCCAACCGATCCCTCGCCCGACCGGCCAGCACGATCTCGCTCTCACAACGGCCGCGCAATTCAGGCGCGTCGATCCCGGCCAACCGCACCCGGGTCTCGATGAACACCCCCAGCCAAGGATGGACGCGCACCACAATGGTATCGCCATCGATGATGCGAATCACCTCCACCGAAACCGGCCCGTCCAGCACCTCGCGCGCCAATTCGGCAGCTTTTCCCGCCGAAACCGCAAAGCCAACGCTCAGCACGGCGACCACAGCGGCAAGGGTCGCCCACCGGATTTGCCACCGCCCCTGATCGGACATTGCGCCCTCCTATCGTCCAAGCACCAACGATAGCACAACGCCCGGAACATAGACAGAACAATTTAGGGCAACAGTCCTGCATACGAGGGTATGTCCGGAAGACACCCACAATGAAACGCTTAGTTGCCGACATAAAGTCCTAGTGAGGCTTAAAAGTCAGAGCAACGGCCCTTAAACTCCCAATCACCGAACCGTGTCGGCTCCAGGCCCCGCGGCCCCCCGATCTCCCCCGGCGGTTGTATTGGCAGCGCCGGCCGCACGGCGTTTCCCCCTGCGGGAGGCATGGCCGGAGACGGGACCGACCGCGGGGCCAAAAGCGGGGCCGACGCGGCGTTCGGGCTGAGGGATTCTTGCTTATTATCAGACATGACCGGATGCTCAAGGTTAGAGATCGCCGGGAAACCATCGGCGGCGCGAATGCCTGCGATCATTATGCCCCCGCCCCTTCACGCCGCCAAGAGGGCGGGGGCATAAGAACGAAGGGGTGACAGAAAAAACCGTCACTTCCCGGCGCCGCTTGAGGTATCTTATGCGGACGCGGCGGGATGCGCATCGGCCCGGCTTTGGCCTTGCGGCGATACCGTTTCCTTGGAGGGCGTTCGCACCATGGGGTCTTTCAGTATTTTTCATTGGTTGCTGGTTTTGTCGGTCATCCTGATTTTGTTCGGCGCTGGCAAGCTGCCATCGGTGATGGGGGACCTCGCGAAGGGAATTAAGGCGTTTCGCAGCGGCCTTAAAGACGAAACCGAAAAGGCCGGCGAAACCGCCTCGACCAGCCCGGCGGCCGTGGCCCCGCCCGGCCCTGGTGCCCAGCCCCTAAGCAGCCACGTCACCACCGACGCCAGGCACCCCCCCGCCTAAGCGCGGTAAACCAAGCGCGCTCTGCCGATTTTTGGCAAAGATTCGCTTTTCTGTGAATTGAAGGATGGTCAGTCGAAGCAACATCACCTATACAGTGATGCTAATCTGTTGATCTCTTCCGGATATCCTCCCCTGTTCCGCTCCCAAAACGGCGTGTCCCGCCCGCCCCCGTGACCACCAGAGACAAAAGCCAAAACAGCTCTCCCGGATCGCGCGGCGGTGACTTCCCCGGCGCGGAAGGGAACGAGTCGTCCCTGCGGCAAGAACTCGACGCCATCAACGAGCGCGACGAGATGACGCGGTTGATGAAGAGTCTGCGCGACTCCATCCCGTTTCACGAGGATGAGCTGCCGCCCGACGATGACTTGGCCCAAGAGCCCCCCCCCTACACCCCCGCCGCTACGCGCCCGGCCCCACGGCCAGATCTGCGCCCAGATCTGGGCGCAGACCCGGAGGACAGCGACACCATCGGGTCCGATGAAGATGATTTCGCCCGACTGCTGCGCACGCTGAGAGAGGGGATTCCCGACGACTCCGGGTCCTCCGAGCATCCGGAAGAGCCGGCTCCCTATGAGCCCCACCGCTACGAGCCGCCGGAAAACGCCGCCCAGCCCTACAGCCCTTACGATCCCTCGCCCCTGCCGCCCCAAGCCTCTGAACCTGCCGTTGCCACGGACGGATATGAGGACGACGACGAGGATGAATACGAGGACGAGGATGAATACGAACTCGAAGACGTTGATTATGGCGCGGGGCCACAAGAGTTCGGCCGCCCGGAAACGCTGACGCCGATCCCTGACGAAGCGCCCGCACCGCACCGCCAGCCCCTCCCCGAAAAGCCGCCGCATCCGCTGGATGTCAGCCCCGGCGAGCAGGCGGTGATCGCCGACCTGCTCCGCTCGATCCACGACCAGGAACCCCGCCGCGAAACAGAGAGTGCAGAGCCGCCGTCTGCCCCCCCCAAACCCGTCGCCAAGCCCAGCTCCAACAAAAAGCGCTCCTCTCCGGTCCTGGAGTATGACGACGACGACAACGATAACGCCGACCGGGGCCAGGTTTGGAAAATCGCTCTGGCACTGGGAAGTGCTGCCGCTCTTGGGCTGACCATCGCCCTCGTCAGCCCCTTCAGCGACTCCCCTCAGCCCCAAGCCCCCACCAGGGTTGTGGTGCCCCTGCCCCCAGCGCCGGCGCCGCGCCCACCAACCAAAAACGTCGAGGTGGTGCCGGTCATGGTGCCGCCGAGCCCGCCAGTTGCAGCACCGCCACCGACACCAGCACCGCCACCAGTGGCCGCCCTGCCGCCGGCACCAGCGCCCAAACCGATCCCGGCACCGATCCAAATCGCCGCACTACCGCCGACGCCTGTGGCGCCACCCGCAGCCGCCCTGCCACCGCCGCCAGCGCCCAAACCGGCCCCGGCGCCAGTGCAAGTAGCGGCACCGCCACCACCGCCGCCTCCAAAGCCGATTCCGGCGCCGACACCGGTGGTGGTAACGCCCCCGCCGCCGCCCGCTCCGGCACCAGTAGCGCCGGCTGTGGTGACGCCGCCGCCCGTGGTGGTCAGTCCTCCTGCGCCTAAACCGCCGAAGGTCGAAGTACCGAAAGTCGAGCCACCGAAGGTCGAAGTGCCGAAGGTCGAGCCGCCGAAAGCTGAAGTGCCAAAAGCGGAGCCCAAGCCCGAGCCGCCGAAGCCTGCCCCGCCAAAAGTCGAGGCGCCCGCGCCTGAATTGCCCAAGCCGGTTCCCATCATCAAGGCCAAGCCGGTCGAAATCGCTCCCGAAGAAAAGGCCGCGATTGCCGCTGGCGCTCCGATTCCCGTCGGACCGCGCGTGCTGACGGTGCAGGTCGACAGCTTCAAGATCCTCGACAACGCCGAGCGACTCATCACGACCCTAAAGGCGCAAGGATTCGACGTTTACAGCAAGGATTGGACCGACCATCGCGGCCAACTCTGGCATGTCGTCCGGGTTGGGCGGATCAGCGAGGGCGATCGGACCACCGCTGCCGCCCTCGCTCAAAAGCTGCGCGGCAAGGTCGGCCATCCAACGTTGGTGTTCTCAGTCCAAACGCCGCCATAAGCGCCCGCCGGCCCGGCCCTGCTTACCCAGCGGG
>CAIZDL010000128.1 GCA_903931735.1 uncultured Rhodospirillales bacterium | reverse complement strand
TGGCCCGCCTTCACGCGATCAACCGCCAATTGCCTAAACTCGGCCGTGAATTCCTGCTTCGGTATCTTGAACATATTTCTTCCTTCCTGTCAGTTGAGTTTATACCCACCTCTTGGAAGACGAAATTTCGGGGGAAGCTCATTTTGATAGTCGATTGGATAATCATGGCACGCCAACAGCACCGACTTTCAGCACTGAAAGTTGCCAAGCTTACCAAGCCGGGGTTGTATGGTGACGGTGGCGGCTTGACTCTCCAGATCACCACCACGGGCGCGAAGTCTTGGTTGTTTCGTTACATGGTGGCCGGTAAACCGTTCGGGATGGGACTGGGGCCGACGCATACCGTGAGCCTAACTGAGGCGCGTCAGAAAGTCCTTGAAGGTAGAAAACTACTCCTCGACGGCGTCAATCCTCTAGTAGCCAAAAAGCAGAACCGAATTGACGCTGCACTGGTGGCCGCCAAGATGATGAGCTTCGACCAATGCGCTAAGGCGTATATCCTCGCGCACAAGGCGAGCTGGAAAAACGCCAAGCATGGCGATCAATGGACTAACACGCTCAATACCTACGCCAGCCCCGTTTTTGGCAATTTACCCGTAGCCGTGATCGACACGGGTCTGGTCATGAAATGTCTTGCCCCCATATGGGAGCGCAAAACTGAAACCGCGAGCCGCGTGCGCGGTCGCATCGAGTCGGTATTGGGCTGGGCCACCACCAGCGGTTACCGCACTGGCGAGAATCCTGCACGCTGGAAGGGGCATCTCCAAAACTTGCTGGCAACGATAAGCAAGTCCAGCCGTATCAAGAACCACCCCTCCCTACCATGGCAGCGCATCAGCGAGTTCCTGTCGGGATTGCGAACACGCGAGGGCGTATCCCCCAGAGCGGTCGAGTTCACCGTCCTAACTGCCTGCCGGTCAGGGGAAGTGCGCGGCGCCCGTTGGACTGAGTTCGATATGGCGAGCAAGATCTGGACGATACCTGCCAAGCGGATGAAAGCTGGACGGGAGCATCAGGTTCCATTGAGCGATGCAGCGCTGGCATTGCTGAAGTTGATACCGAGGAATAGCGGCGCAATGGATACTGATTTGGTATTTGCCGGCACAAAAGGCCAGCCCATGTCGGATATGTCGATGACCTCCGTGATCCGGCGCATGAACATTGACGACAAAAAAATCTGGGTAGATGCAAACGGCAAAGACATTACCGTGCATGGTTTCCGCAGCACTTTTCGTATGTGGGCGGGTGAAACCACCAATTATCCGCGCGAAGTCGCTGAACACGCTCTGGCGCATCAGTTACCAGATGCTGTCGAGCGGGCCTATCAACGCGGCTCGCAGTTCGCTAAACGTACCGCATTAATGGCGGATTGGGCTGCGTATTGCTCGACTGTACCGCCCAACGCAACGGTAATGCCGATTCGCGGCGCAGCGTGACCAGTCAAAACTGGTAACCACGCAAGGTCTAACGCTAGCACAGCCTGACAGGATGCTCGAAACGCCCTCAAATGCAGGCAACTGAAAACGAAGAGAAAACACCAAGTATGTGATCGACGCCGTGCTTCAAATGTCGCAAACGCGACAACCACCGCGTGGCCACCGGCATGACCGACGACGACGCGGTTATCTGGCACTACCCTGCTTGCGGCTCCGAGGATGCGCGTCTCGAATTGGCAGGGGGCATTCTGGGTCCTAAGCCACGGCATGCCTTCCAACTAACTTTTCAGGTCACCCCCCCCCAGAAAGAAATGCCATCGTCCATACCCAACGCTATTTGCGGTTCATCGTGGTCACAGGCGCTGGATTTATTCTTGTTAGCTCGAAGAAAATGGAGCCCAAGCCCAACGGTTAACTTGTTCCGTAAGTTCGTCACTTATTTGCAATCGACGAATATATGGAACATACTTTCTCAACTATGCGCCACGACACCCACACCCAACGCGTCCTTGATCTGCTTAGTCAGAAGGGGATGCTACGTCCCAGCGATCTTGATGATATCGGGGCTCCCCGGGTAGTGCTGACGCGCATGACGGCCAAGGGTCAGCTGGAGAAAGCAGGGCGTGGCATCTACCGACTGCCCGACAGTCACGGTTCCGAGCATGAGGGCCTGATCGCCATTGCAACCAAAGTGCCGCAGGCGGTCTTTTGCCTGCTCACGGCCCTGCAGTTCCATGAACTGACCACCCAACTACCGCGAAAGGTATGGATCGCCATGCCTCGTGGCAGTCATACGCCCAAGATCGACCACCCTCCGGTCAAGATGGTTCAGTTTGCTGGTGAAGCCTATTCCGAAGGGGTTGAGATAGTTGAGCGGGATCAGGTCAAGCTTCGTGTCTACAGTGTTGCCAAGACCGTCGCTGACTGCTTCAAGCACCGCAACAAGATCGGGCTCGACGTAGCGCTGGAGGCGCTGAAAGATGCGCGCACAAAGAAAAAGGTCTCGGCCGATGACCTCTGGCGTTTCGCCAAAATTTGCCGGGTCGCCAACGTAATGCGCCCGTATCTCGAGGCAGTGGCATGAACAAGGATCTCGCCGCCTCAGTGCGGGCACGCCTGCTGAACATCGCCAAAGCTCAAGGCGCGGACTTCAACCAAATACTCGTGCGCTTTGCCCTGGAGCGAATCCTCTACCGCCTGAGCCAGTCAGCGCACGCCGATCACTTTCTGCTCAAGGGCGCGTTGCTATTCACGCTTTGGTACGACATGCCACACCGCACCACACGCGACGCTGATCTACTCGGTTTCGGGGCTAGCGATCTTGAATCGATCACCCAGACATTTCGTGACATCGCCAGCGTTAAGGTTGATGACGGCATCGTCTTCGATCCGGCGTCAGTTAGCGTCGAGGATATCCGTAAAGATGCCGGGTACGCAGGCGCACGAGTCCTGATTACCGGCGAAATTGCCAAGGCACGCTGCAAGACGCAGATCGACATCGGGTTCGGTGATGCGGTCACGCCTGGCCCGGTTCACGCCGTCTACCCGGTTCTGATCGCTGACCTACCGGCCCCTCGGCTGCGGACATACCCCGTCTATACCGTCATCTCGGAAAAGCTGCATGCCATCGCCTTACTTGGCATAACCAACAGTCGGTTGAAGGATTACCTGGACCTGCGGGTGTTGCTAGACCGTGAGGCACTGAATGCCAATACGCTCGCGCGGGCGATCGCCGCAACCTTCATCCGGCGTGGAATGCCCGTCCCGGCTGTCCTGCCCATCGGCCTGACGGACGAGTTTGCGACCGACTCATCGCGCCAGGCCATGTGGCATGCGTTCCTGAAAAAGAACGAGATCACCATCACTCCGCTGCCCGACGTTGTGGCGAAACTTCGTGCAATACTGGAGCCTGCACTCGTCCAAGCCGCGACATTTTCCGACGCGAGCCGCCTGGCCGAAATTGACAAGCAGGACGCTTCGTAGTCCTCTATATCGACCAGTCGATACAGAACGCGGCCCTGCAGTTTCAGAAACATGGGGCCAATGGGTGTCGCCAGCCAAACTCAACGAAGCAACCAAATTGCCAGTGATCTGCCAGCTAACGAGCGTTGATGACTTCGCCCGTCGGATCGGGTTTTCTGTCCCCATCACTAGGATCAAAACAACCGGTGTCGTGCGTTGCAATGAGCCCCGCAGCGAGGTAGACACCTTACCAAGTTCTATCATGGAAGAAGTACTGGCGAAACTTGCCCCGATTTTTTAGCGAACAAAAAAAGTCGAGTAACGACATGGAGGGCCTCGTGCTTCGCGACGGCGTGATCGCCGTTACCAGGACCAACGAAAAAAATGCGACGCTCAGAAAGTATTAATGTCATCCTTGTAGTGTTCCGTCTTCTTCAGAATCCGCCTGGTTAACACTGAGATAATTACCCCGAAGACCGTGAACAGAACAATCAACCACAACGTGCCCACCTGTAACGCGGTCACCCACACCAATACCGCAACCAAGAGGCCACTGATACCAAAGGCGAGCAAGGAACCCTCTCCGCTAAAACTTTCCGCAATAAGCAAAACGATGCCAATGGCTACCCATGTCAACGGATTATTTAGAAATACCAGTGATTCCATTTCGGCTCACCTATTTTAGACTTTTGTAAGATTCCAATAGTGCCGCTAGAGACCCCATTGATTTTGAGATTTCAGTTGGGATAATTATTAATTTCGCACTGCTTGATTTCGATATCTCAGTCCATCCTTGAACCTGAAGTTTCGCAATTTCAAAATCAATGGCTGACTGACCATTCCTCGATATCGCTTCTGCAACGGTAGTTGTTGCATATGCTTCAGCATCGGCAAGAATACGCCGGGCTTCGGCCCTTTTTTGCGCCGTATACAATTCAGCATCCGCAACCAACTTGGTTGAATCACGTTGACCTTCCGCGGTTGTAATTGTGGCACGCCGTTCCCGCTCAGCATTCAACTGTTTTTGCATCGCGTGCTTCGTCGCCTCGTTGACCTCAACGTCGAGAATTTCCGTCCGCGTGATTTCCACCCCCCAGACCTCGCATGCGCTAAGCAATTGCGCCCGTATGCGCTCATTAATATGTTCTCTTCGCCCCTGAATTTCATCAAACTCCATTTGCCCACAAGTAGAACGAACCGTTGAAGTCACCGCATTCCTAATGGCAGACACAAGGTCTTGAATGCGATAGACCGACTTAGCCGCATCGATAACTCTAAAGAAAACCGTAGTAAATAGATCAATCTCAACATTATCTTTAGTAATAACCTTGATACGTTCCGGCTCGTTGCTAATCTGTCGCTCCAGAACATCAACTTGGTGCGCGACCCTGTTAAATATCGGAACAATAAAATTAAAGCCCGCTTTAAGAGTACGATCATATTTCCCTAAGCGTTCCACCACATATTCTTTGGATTGGGAAACCATTTGAACGCCCATAAATACGAAAGTGGCACCGAGGGCGGCAACGGCGATTAATACAATACTTAGCATATCCATGTTTTACTCCGCATTTGACAACAAGGTTGACACATCTTCCTTCGTTCTCCGCACAACATTCACCCCAGCGCGTAAAGAACGAGGCGAGTGATTATGCAACTTTTAGAAATGGGCGAATACAGTTGGCCACCCAGTTTTCGAAGAGAGCTAATCCGTTGCCGAAGTCAACAAACCAAAACGCTATCGCCAAAGGAAAACTTCGTCCAACGCCGTGGATTCTCTTCCCAAGTTGGTAGATTAGCATCAACTTCCCCGCCGATGAAATCGGGCCTCGCTTATTGCATCATCGGAGGAATGCTTTCAAGCTACAAAGCCGATACTAATCAGCTCATCAGGACTCACAGGTACCAGCGAGCGCGTCCCTTGAGCAACCACGCCCCCGGAAAAACACGCATCGATCATGGTAATGAGCTTTTCTGCGCGTTGACTCATCGGGCCCGTGTATTTGGCGAGGTCTTGATGGTTAATCACCTCGTCGTCATAAGTGTAAAACCCCTCTTCGCAACCCACTTCAGTTTGAAACCGCGTACCGTGCCCGGAAAAATAGACAAAAACACGGTCCCCCTCCAAAACCTTGCGGCTTAACTGCTCTAATTTGTTCTGAATATTTCTTTTGGTGGCGTCCGTATTGCGCAGCTCAACTATGGAGGCGTCATCCACCCCCATTGCATGCGCCATACGCCGCGCACTCTTTAAATCAATCAACACGCCATCGAGCTGCGCTGCCCCGCTGTCCACCGGATACCGGCTAATGCCGACCAACAACGCATGCTTACCTTGTGCTGCGAACGCAATTGGCGTGATCAAGACCATCACCGCTAGGGCCAACTTCATTACATTTGCCCCCACCATCGCCCGTGCATAAAAATTCTTCATGCCGCACCTCAGAGCCGTGAGAAGGACCGTATTTTCTTCGGCGACGTGGTGTAAACCGCTTAACCGAAGAACGCTTTAACGCCAGAATATATTGCTGCTATAGCCGTGACCGTAGGTGCCACAGCGCAGATGACCGTATCCAATTTCTTGGTAGTTTGACCTACGCTCAATTTGCCATCACTCGCACGATTCACTCCATGCGCCAATAGCAAGACGACCCTGTTGACCAGCTCTTCTGGCTGGTTTCTGGAGAAAAATACGAACCCGCCCCCCCCCCTTTATAGAAGCGAGACTAATGCTTATAGCGTATACGGTAATTTCGCGCAAATCAGGAACATTTTTTGAAAAACTGCTACTTTATTAACCAGCATTGTGGGAATGGAAAGCCTAGCGAGCACCGCCAACGTCGCAGTAAAGAAAGCCGTCAACATCTCTAGCCACATCCGCCGCGGGTGCCGCGTGGCAAGCCAGATTCCGAGGGGCACACGAAAAAAATGGTAGCTCAGTTCAAAACCACAAAAAGTAGCTTTAAAAATTCTGAGCGCGAGAAAGTTATTTAATCAGTTACCGAGGGTTATCTTCAGCAACACCGCCTGTCGGGTGACACTCAGTTCGTGACTACGGTCATTCATGGTTTTGCGCTCAGTAATCCCGCTTTAGTGAGCGCGCTTTCCAAAAAATCATTCTCCAGTGCGAGTTGGCCAATCTTGGCATGCAGCGGCGCCAGATCAACCGGTGCCGGAGCATCAGCACCGCCAAAAACATCAGCCGCACGCTCGCTCAACTGTCGCTTCCACTCGGTGATCTGGTTAGGATGCAACTCGAACTCTGAGCTTCCCCCGAAATTTCGTCTTCCAAGAGGTGGGTATAAACTCAACTGACAGGAAGGAAGAAATATGTTCAAGATACCGAAGCAGGAATTCACGGCCGAGTTTAGGCAATTGGC
>CAIZDL010000127.1 GCA_903931735.1 uncultured Rhodospirillales bacterium | reverse complement strand
TTGCCATTCCCGCTCGATATGGGCGCGGTAAGCTTGGTGGGGCGCGATATCCAGCACCGGCTGTTCGTCGGGGATACGGTCGAGGGTGAAATCGGCGTCGCGGCTCTCGCCGAGTAGCCCGACCGCATCGGCCCGGCACTGCCGGCAGTGGCGCATCAGCCGAACACCGGGGCCGCTCAGCCGCTCCTGGACTTCCGTCAACTCCTCGGGCGTCGGGCCGCGCTGGCCGCCGAGGCCAAAAGCGGTGCCGTGGGCCGGGTCGGAGATCAGCGGCATGACGTTGTGGAGAAATGCGCCGCGCGCCCGGATTGCCGCGCTGACCTCGGTAAGATGCTGGTCGTTGACACCGGGAATCAGCACCGAGTTGACCTTGACCAGAATTCCGGCAGCGGTAAGCCCCTCCAGCCCAGCCATTTGGCGCTCGTGCAGGATTTTCGCGGCGTCGAGCCCGGTCCAGCGACGGTGA
Organism: uncultured Rhodospirillales bacterium; assembly: GCA_903931735.1. Lineage (GTDB taxonomy): Bacteria > Pseudomonadota > Alphaproteobacteria > Azospirillales > Azospirillaceae > BOG-933. The sequence goes on along the minus strand of CAIZDL010000127.1, from coordinate 3,081 downwards.
TTGAAGAATATCCAGGGGTAGATGCGGGCGCCAATTTCCGGGTCGACCATGTTGATGGTGACCGTAACATGGTCGATGCCGAAACTTTTGATGGTATCGAGGTGGTCGGGCAATGCGAGACCATTGGTCGATAAGCACAGTTTGAGGTGGGGCAACGCCCGCGAAATCAGCTCGAAGGTCTGAAAGGTCCATTTCGGGTTGGCCAGAGCGTCGCCTGGACCGGCGATGCCGACCACCGACAGCTGAGGCAGGCGCGCGGCGATGTGGGTGACCTTGCGCAGTGCTTGTTCCGGCGTCAGTTTTTCGCTGACCACGCCGGGCCGGCTCTCGTTGGAGCAATCATATTTCCGGTTGCAATAATTGCATTGAATATTGCAGGTGGGAGCAACCGCTACATGAACACGGGCGAAATCATGGTGGGCTTGCTCGTTATAGCAGGGGTGGTCCTTGATCCGTTCCCATAGCGCAGGGTCGCAATCAATCGTGTCTTGCGACGAGTGACAGCCTTTGGCTGTGGCTTGCTTCGATCCGCTGAGGCGTCCGATGCTGGTCAGGGAGATGATCTCGCAACTCATCGCCGAAAGCCCCCTTGGCTGCTGGAAAACATATGTCTGCCCAGTAAGCAAGAAGCGTGCCGATAAATATAACATTACTTTCAGTTGGTTATCTTTGCCACCCCCGAGAGGTGTCGGAAAACGGCCGCGCCTGTCGCAAGTCCGACAGTGGCCGAATGGCGAATGCTGCGGCGGTACGGCGGCAGCTTTTTAAGCATCTTGCCCGTCTTGTGATCAATCTCCGCGCCGGAATCCACTCCGGTCTGGGGTCCGGCGGTGGCCCGCCCGTGCCTAAGGTAATAATTTGTTAATCAATAACAGCGTGCTGGCGGGAAAGATCTACGCCTGCTCATTTTGTGGTCTGGCCCTTGCAATGTCCCTGACGCGGGAGTTCGATGGGCAAGGGAAGGGCTGGACGATGGGCGCTATGATGAAGTCGGAGAGTGTCATTGGCAGTGGCCGGTTGGTCGAGCAGTATGGCGGCCCGGCGATCGTCGGGCTTTACGAGGCCAGCAAGGTGATTGGGGCCGCCACGGACATCGAGCGTGGCCTGCGCGATCTGGTTAACATGCTGCCGATTTTCTGGGGCGTGGCGCGGGTGACCGTTACCTTGCGCGGCCGGACTGACGAGTTGTTCGTCGCTGCTTCGTCTTGGGTTTCCCCCGAACTGGTCAAGCGCGGACAAGTTCCGGTGTTGCGCGAACTGGTGACGCCGGTATTATCGTTCGGTTCGCCGATGGTGGTGCCGGACATTAAGGCCGACCCGCTCTATCAGTCGGCGCTGACCTCGGTCTCGATTCCGGATCACTACCGGCTTGGCCTGATTGGAGTGCCGATAAAGGCCGGCGGCATTCCAATCGGCGTGCTCGGAGTGGAGCGGCTATATCAGCCCTTTGACACCGTTAATTTTGAATCCGATGTTCGGGTAATGTCGGTGGTGGCAAGCTTGATCGGACAGGCCGTCTGCGCCGACAACCGCCGCCTGACCGGTGACGCCGAGGAGGGCAATCGGCGCGAAGAGCGTGCCAAGCCGGTGGCGGCGTGCGTTGCAACGGCAGTGCGGCCGATACAACGGCCGCCACGGCCATGCAAACCTGCTCCCTACCAGATCGAAAACGTGATTGGCATGAGCCAGCGAATGCAGGACGTGTTCGCCGAGTTGCACAAGGCCGCGCCGACCAACACCACCGTGCTGTTGCGCGGCGACAGTGGCACCGGTAAGGAGATGTTGGCCCGCGCTGTCCATTATCTCAGTGGCCGGCGCTCGCAGCCCTTCATTAAGGTCAATTGCGCCGCGCTCAGCGAGTCCCTGTTGGAATCCGAGTTATTCGGCCATGAGCGTGGCGCCTTCACCGGGGCCCAGGCCGAGCGCAAGGGCCGGTTCGAGTTAGCCCATGGCGGCACGTTGTTTCTCGACGAAATCGGCGAGATTTCGCCGGCCTTTCAGTCCAAGCTGTTGCGGGTGCTTCAGGAGGGCGAGTTCGAGCGGGTCGGCGGCACACGCACCCTGAAGACCGATGTTCGACTGGTGGCGGCGACCAACCGCAACCTCGAGGATGCGGTGGTCGAGGGAAAGTTTCGCGCCGACCTTTATTACCGGCTCAATGTCGTGCCGATTTTTCTGCCGCCCCTGCGCGAGCGCCGTGAGGATATCTCGCCGCTTGTCGATCATTTCGTGAAGAAATTTAACGAAGAAAACCGACGCTCTCTGCGCTTTTCCGCTCCGGCCCTGCGGGTGATGACCGAGGAATGCCAGTTTCCCGGCAACGTCCGCGAACTGGAAAACTGTATCAGACGGGTCTGCACCATGGCGCGTAGCGAGGTGGTCGAACTTCCAGATTTTCCCTGTCGGCGCGGTCAGTGCGCGACGCCCTTGATGGCACGCCGGACACTCGGCCACCGTGACTCTGGACCGCCACCGCTAGCGACGCTTCGTGCCCCGCCAGACACCGTAGATTTGGTCGAGGACGACGGCGACGGTCTCCTAGACTCGCCGGGGATGCGCGACCAGTTGGTCGAGGCCATGGACAAAACCGGCTGGGTCCAGGCCAAAGCCGCCCGCCTGCTCGGCCTCACTCCACGGCAGATCGGCTACGCTCTGCGCAAACACCGGATCGAGCTGAAACGGTTGTAATATCAAATCCCTCTGAGGGCAACCGATCGGGATTTGGTATCGGCGGCGACCGCCGCCAGCACGTGAGGTTTCGCTGATGGGGTCTCATCAGCGAAAGATGGTATAAGACTGTCGCAAAACGGAGCCCCGGCCACCGGTTCCTCACCAGCGGCCGGAGATGTCGCCAAAACCAGTTATTTCTTTTTTGTTCGCCGGAGATCGATCTCAACCCCTGGTTCACCGGAAAACTCGACAAGGATGTCTTCGTCGCGCACAATGTACTGGCAGGCAAGGCGGTAAGGTGGTGGCAAATGATCGTTCTCGCTGGCGTGAAGCGCTTCGCGGGTAAGCTTGCCGTTGACACTGAGAGTTAGCTTCTCCTTTTCGGTGAGATCGATGGCCAGGGGTGTTTTG
>CAIZDL010000126.1 GCA_903931735.1 uncultured Rhodospirillales bacterium | reverse complement strand
GTCAGCTAAGCGGAGATACGTCAGTGTCGAGATATTCCCTCAGCCGCTTCGGGTGGACATCAAAACCATGCTCCACTTCAGCAAGATCGAGAATCGCACAGGCAAACTTGCAAAGATATTGGTCATTTTTTGAAGCGTCGGCTGCAAGTCCGGTAAATATGCATCTGATAACGCCACAGAACTGCCGTAAAGGTTCAGTGCGGTGATCAACTCGTTTATGCGTTGCATACTCTTTATCAAGTACGCGCGCAGCATTCGCAAGGTATTGTTCGGCCCCGTTCTCATGGCAGAGGACGGACCTTGCGAATCCATTCAATTTGTAGAAAACTTGGTGATCAACACCTGACAGCTTATTACTAACTAACCGAAGAGCTTGCTGATAACGCTTTCACCGTGCTTTACCGAATAAACGTGCTAGCACGAGCCGTGTGTTGGCTATTGTGGTTGTTGCTGACACATCCTTCGTCGCCTGATAGCTAGAAATTGCATGAGCAATAGCTTCGCCCCAGTCAATAGCTTCGCCCCAGTCTCGGCACATCCGATCAAGCTCTTGGCTGTCTCTTCCAAGAAGTTTAGCCAATTGCTTCCGATCAATTTCCTCAATTTTTTCAAGGAGAGGCTTAGGCGGAGATTTTAAAATTCTTGGGGGTGTCGGGCGTGGCATGGGCTAGCCTTCATATTGCATCGCGGTCACGACATCGCTTTACGGTATGCTGTCGGGGCCAGCGCCTTATACAGGTCGGTATCGCTCATGCCCTTTGCTTTCGCAACGTCGGCGAGAGCGGCAAGGGAGACGCTCGGGTCCGAATCCTCCACGGAGGCGGCAAGATACTCGGCCATCAGTTCGTCGTTGTCGAGGTAATCGGCCGCGTCGAAGCGGGTGTAACCGGGTGTGGTCATAGCTCTTGCTCCCTTCCGGTGCCAGGGCTACGCCGTCCGCTCCAACGTCTCCGAGACATAGCCGTTGATGCTCTTACCACTGCGAGCGGCGGCGGTGGCGATGCGGCGGTGGAGTTCGGGCGAGACTCGCAGCATGAAGTTGCCCGAGTACGGCCGCTCCGGTTCCTTGCCCCGCTCGCGGCACCACTCGACGTAATCGGCGATGGTGTCGGCGAAGGCGGTGCGCAGTTCGTCCAGCGTTTGCCCCTGGAAGGTCAGCACGTCGCGGGTGTTGATCACCTCGCCGTGGAACAGTCCGGCATCTTCGTCTAGTTCGATGGTCGCGACATAGCCTTCGTGGTGCATGGTGCTCATGGTTCGATCCCTGCCTCTCGCAAGAAGCGGCGCACCGATTTGAGCGCGCCTTTGTCGGTTTCCTTCTGGGGGTGCGGCCGGTGGAAGACGGCATCGACGCCGTTGAGGCTGACTCGCACCCGCGATCCTCGCCCCTCGGAAACCATCGCCCCAACCGCCTTGAACAGCGCTTCGATGTCGGCCCACGGCACGTTGGCGCGCACGGGTTCGGCGAAGATGGCTTCCTGAGTTTTCCGGTGTTTCCCGATCATATCTGGTGATACCACGAGCAGATATCAACGTCCAGCTTGCCGCGTCGTCACCATCGGCACCACGTCGGCCGATGTCGTCACCACGTCGAGCAAGCCCGCGATCTTGGCAGCAACGGCGTCGGCGGCTAGCACGGCGGCCCGGTCAACCTTCGCGTAGCGCTGTGTCACCCCGCGCCGGGCGTGGCCCAGCAGGGCGGCGACTGTCATTTCGCTAAACCCCTCATCGGCGGCCACGCTGGCGAAGGTGTGGCGCAAGACATGGAGCGAAGCCCCCTCGATCCCGGCCGACGCGCAAAGCCGCTCCAGCACCTTAGGAAGCCCAACGAAATGGCCTTCACCACGGGCACCGGGGAACACCCACGCCGCGCCCGGAGCGCGCGTCAGCGTGACCAGCGTGGACAGGGTGGCGGACCCAACCGCGCGAACCTGTGCGCCGCTCTTGGAGTCGGCCAACTGGATACAGCGGCCCTTGATGTCAACGGCGTCCCAGGTCAGTGCCAAAGCTTCATTCCGCCGGAAGCCGGTCAGCACCAAGAAGCGAATGGCGGCCAACGCCACCGAGCTTTCGCCCAGCCCCTCGGCTTCACGGATCGCTTTTCCGAGCGCGCGGATTTCGTCCTCGGACAGGCGCCGATCTTTCGTCCCTTCGGCGAGTTGCCGGACACCATGGGCGGGGTTCGCCTTCACCAGCTTGGCCCGGCAGGCGTGCTCGAAGATTGCGCCGAGCATCCGCACCGTGCGCGCGGCCACCCCTGCCCCGCCCGTCGTCACCCCGCCTCGCCCCTCTCTGGCCTTGGCTGTTTTCCCGGCGGCAACGTCGCGCTGTAATTTCGCAATGTCGGTGTCGGCGAGGCTATCGACCGTGTTCCGACCGATAAGCGGTTTGACGTGCGTCTCGATCCGGCTCCGGTCCATCTCCAACGTGCTGGCCTTGATCCGCTCCCCCCGCCGCCCAATGATTTCGCCCTTCGCGGCGGTTTCCATGTACCAGTCGCACAACTCCGAGACCGTGAGCGCTTTTCTGGTGGCGGCTTTTTCCGCTGCCGGGTCCGCTCCTTTTGCCGCGTCAGCCAGTTTCGCCCGCGCGAGTTCCCGTGCTTCATCTGGTGTCAGCGTTCCTACCTTCCCGATAGTCAGCTTCCGCAGCCTGCCCTCTCGGTTCCGGTACATGACCACGAAAGTTCGGGAACCGCCCTGTACACGAAGCCCAAACCCTTTCAGGCTCTCATCCCAGACCGTAACCTCTTTGCCGGTTGGGATCGGCTGAACCGAGTCAACAAAGCGTTTTGTCAGGCGAGGCATGAGCTTAGCTCCGGTTTTGTTACCTGAAACGCCCCGATTGCCCGTCAGGTAGCACATAGGTAACACTATATGGCAAACTTGGGCAACGTGGGGAAGCGACCAGAACCCTAGGGTAAGCTGTCAACTCGTTGTTTGTCAAATTTCATCGCAGACCGGAAAATATCAGGTAACATGCGAAAACAAGATACCTCAACCTTGCCAAGGTTGGGGTCGATGGTTCGAATCCCTTCGCCCGCTCCAATTAAATCAGCTAGTTAGCTGGTCTATCCTGATTACCAATCGGGATAGTTTCGGGACAATCAGGACAGCAAGTGTCCAAAGTCACCGTGCTTTCAACGACTTCCAGATCAAAGTCTTTACATGAAGACGACTAGGCGCGCGAGGTCTCGACGCGGCTGGGTATCTTTGCCGGTTCCGGCCAGCCTGCTGCCTAGCCGGAGCCGCATGAACAGGCGGCTGACGTTCGTGGTTGACGCCTCGGCAACGGCCCCCGACTCTCAGAGCGGCTTTTGCATGGAACCGCCACGATAGCGCAGCGACCAGCACCGTGAAGGCCGGAGTCGGCTGACGGCGGCTGGTGTCTCGTATAAGGTGGTCGCCGGAAAATGGCGGGCGCCCGTCTTCCAGGACGCGAATGAAATCGGGTAATGACCGCCACCTCACTTGCCCAATAAACGCCTATTTTCCATCACGCCATTGCCACCCTGTTCTACGGTATCCATTCTCGCCTCCCCGTCAGATATACATATCTTATCTGCGAAACAGCGTTGAACTGAGTAGCTTGAGGCCCAGGAACCTTGAGCCGACAAT
>CAIZDL010000125.1 GCA_903931735.1 uncultured Rhodospirillales bacterium | reverse complement strand
TGACCAGAACCGGGTCGAAGTCAAACTTGACCGCAACAACGAGTTCTCAACCCTCGAGGTTAACATCGAACTGCCATCCTCAAAAAAGGGCGAGCCGTTGCGGATCAAAACCAAAGCGACATCCTCGGTAGAGTCGTCCACCAAGGACAAGATGAAAGAAAAAGGGGCCGTCGCCGGAGGTTAATTGGCGCCTTGACACCTGCCCCGCCCGGCTCTGTTGGCCAAAAACCGCACCGGGCATGGGGCTGTTGACCGCTCTTGCAAACTTAGGCGCCGCTCGCTGTCCCGAGATTTGGTGCCAGCATGGAAAAACGCGGCATGGTGAGTTTGACGGTCAACGGCAAGACGGTAAGCTTCGACGTTAGCGGCGATGCGCCGCTGCTTTGGGCGCTTCGTCACCAACTGCACCTGACGGGCACCAAATATGGCTGCGGCATCGGGAGCTGCGGAGCCTGTACCGTGCTGGTCAATGGTGCGCCGGTTCGGTCCTGCTCGGTGACAGCGGCCTCGGTCGATGGCGCACAGATTCTGACAATCGAGGGCCTCGCCCTTGGCCATGACCCGGTGGCAGCCCGGATAACGGCGGCCTGGATCGCAGAACAAGTCCCACAATGCGGCTATTGCGTACCGGGGGTGATGGTGGCGGCGGTGGCGTTATTGCGCAAGACGCCGCACCCAACAGATGGCGAGATCGATACCGCAATCACCAATTTATGCCGGTGCGGCACCTATGACCGCATCCGTAAGGCAATACACCGGGCGGCGAATGCCGTCGTTACACCATGACAGGCCCCGCGCTGGTTAATCTGAGCCCTTCGCTCGGTCGATTTAATCTGAGCCCTTTGCTCAGTCGCCGCGCCGTTCTCAAGGGTGGCGGCGCCTTGGTGCTGTGGATGCACTTGCCGCTTTTGGCGCCTGGGGTGTCGGAGGCCGCCACGGGCATCAACTCCTTGGTGCCCGTCAATGCCTGGCTGAAGATTTCGGCCACCGGGGTTTCGGTGGTCAGCCCGGCCTCTGAAATGGGCCAGGGGGTGTTCACCGCGCTGGCCCAATTGGTGGCGGAAGAGTTGGACGTTGATTGGCGCAGCGTGCGCGCCGAAATGGCCCCTTACGATCCGGCCTACACCAACCCAATGCTGGGTGGAATGCGCAGCGGCGGCGCCACCAGCATCAGAGCGTGGTTTTTGCCGATGCGCCAAGCCGGGGCTGCGGCGCGTGTGATGCTGAAAGCGGCGGCGGCGCAGGTTTGGCGAGTTCCGGTCGAGTCGCTGGTGATCGGCTCCGGGTTGATCAGCCATCCCGCCTCGGCCCGTGATGTCAGCTATGGCGCGCTGGCCCAAGTCGCGGCACGCCAAAAGGTGCCGGTGGACGTGCCCTTGCGGGACCCCAGCAAATGGATCCTGATCGGCCACTCTATGCCGAGGCTGGATACGCCCGACAAGGTTAACGGACAAGCGACGTTTGGCATGGATGTCCGGATGCCCGGCCAACTTTATGCCGCAATCCGCCACTGCCCCGTTTATGGCGGCACCCTCTCCCGACTCGACGACTCGGCGCTGAAGGGCAAAACCAGCGGCGCCACCTATGTGCCGGGCGTGGTCGCGGTGGTAACGCTCAAGGACGCCGTGGCGGTGGTGGCCGAAGACTGGTGGCTGGCACGAAGCGCTCTCGCCCGGGTCGCCGTCGCCTGGGCCGAGGGCGCAAACTCCGGCCAGACCAGCGCTGCCATCGAGTCTGCCCTCGTTCACGCCCTCGACCCCAAAGACCCTCGCTCGCTGGCCATCGCGGTAAACCGGGGCGACGCCGACCGGGCCATCGCCGATGCCGCACGAACGGTGGAGGCGATTTATCGCCAGCCCTTTCTCGCCCACGCCGCCTTGGAGCCGCTCAACGCCACCGCCAGCGTCACCGCCAAAGGCTGCGAATTGTGGCTTCCAACCCAGGATCAGGGCCAATATCCGCGCCTGATCGCGGACGCCCTGGGCATTCGGCCAGACAAGGTGAGGGTCAACACCACCTATGTTGGCGGCAGCTTTGGCCGCCGCTTTGAGGCGGATGTGGGACTCCAGGCCGCTCTCTTGTCGAAAGCCGTTGGCAAGCCGGTGCAATTGATCTGGACCCGCGAGGAGGATATCCGTCACGACGTATACCGTCCGGCCAGTATCAGCAGGGTCAGTCTCGGCCTTGATGTGCTGGGCCGGATTACCGGCTGGCGCCACCGGGTAACGTCTCCGTCGATTCTCGGCCGGGTCAATCCCGGCGCGATCAAGGACGGGGTTGACAAGACGGCAATCGAGGGCATCGCCGATCAGCCCTACCCCCTGCCGGCGCTCAAGGTTGATTATGTCCGTCAGGAAACCGGGATTCCGGTGGGATATTGGCGCTCGGTTGGCCATGGAGCCAATGGCTTCGTGGTTGAAAGCATGATCGACGAGGCAGCGGCGGCGCTCGGCCGCGATCCCTGGCGCTTTCGGCGTGAGTTGCTGACCAGCAAGGCGCCGCGCGCGCTCCGCGTTCTTGATCTTGCCGCCAGCAAATCGGGCTGGGCCACCCCGCTACCCCCCATCGCGGGCGCCCGGCGTGGCCGTGGCATCGCCCTCCACGAAGCGTTTGGCTCGATCATCGCGGCTGTCCTGGAGGTCACGGTGTTCAAGGACGGCCGGTTGCTCCTGGACCGGTTGGTTGCCGCATTCGATTGTGGCCAAATGGTCAATCCGGACATTGTGGAAGCGCAGGTGGCGGGCGGGTTGCTGTTTGGCCTGAGCGCCGCGCTGACCGGCAAAGTCACCTTCGAGCGCGGCCGGGCGATGCAGAGCAACTTTCAGGACTACCGAATCCTGACCATGGCCGAAGCGCCACCGGTTGAGGTCCACCTTGTTGCATCGGGTGAACCGCCGGGGGGCGTGAGCGAGGCGGGCGTACCGCCTGCGGCCCCGGCCCTGACCAACGCTATTTTTGCCGCCACCGGCCGCCGCCTTCGCGCGCTGCCGGTCTTGGATCACGATTTGAGGGACGCCGAAGTCCGTCCGTGATTTATAATTTGCGGCATCGCGGAAATCGGGGCCGAAATCCACGCCGGGAGGATGACGAACCCCGGCGTATCAGGCTACAGTGTCGGCACACTTGCCGGAACAACGAAGCTGGACCATGACCACAAGCGTCTCCAAAGCCACCGAAACCGGCTGCGCCAGTGCCTCCCGCGTGCTTCGCCTGGAGGCCGATGCGCTCATGCGCCTTGCCGACACCCTTGGTGCGCCCTTCGAAATGGCGCTGAACTGCCTCGCCTCGGTGCAAGGCCGAGTCGTCGTTACCGGCATGGGCAAAAGCGGTCACATCGCCAAAAAGATCGTGGCAACCCTCGCCTCCACCGGCACGCCCGCGCAGTTCGTCCATCCGGGCGAGGCCAGCCATGGCGATCTTGGGATGATCGCGCGCAATGACGGCGTAATCGCGCTCTCCAATTCGGGGGAAACCAGCGAGCTGGCCGATCTGATCGCCTATACCCGCCGTTTTAGCATTCCGCTCATCGCCATCACCCGCAATGCAAACTCAACTTTGGCGGAACAGGCCGACATTCTGCTCCAGTTACCCTCGGCGCCCGAGGCGTGCCCACTGGGGCTGGCGCCCACCACATCAACCACCATGATGTTGGCCCTTGGCGACGCCCTTGCGGTGGCGCTTTATGAACGACGCGGATTTTCGGCCACCGACTTCTACGTCTTCCATCCGGGGGGCCAACTGGGACGACAATTGCTGCTGGTCGCTAATATTATGCACAAAGGGGCCGAGCTTCCCGTGGCACCGACCGGCACCCCCATGGCCAACGTAATTCTGGCCATGACCCGGTGGCGATTCGGGTGCGTGGGCATCCTCGACGACAAGGGGCTGTTGGCCGGCATCATCACCGATGGCGATTTACGCCGTCATATGAACCCCGAGCTGCTCGCCGCCGCCGCCGAAACCATAATGACCCGCAATCCCAAAACCATCCGTCCGGGGGCGCTGGTTGCCGAGGCAATCGGCCAGATGAATACGCTCGCCATCACCACCCTCTTCGTAACCGAAGACGGCAAGCCGATTGGCATTATTCACATTCACGATTGCCTCAGAACAGGGGTGGCATGACCAGCGCCAGCACGCCCCGCCCCACCATACCGCCAGCCGCAGCTCCGCCGCCGGCGGCCAAAATGCAGCCGCGCGCGGGGCTGCCCAACTGGATGCGCCAAGGACGCGGGCACGACGAGCCCCGAGCCTATAATGAGTATTATTCCCATCTGGTGGGGCAGCTCAAAATCGGGTTGCCGATCGTGGCGCTGGGGCTGGTCGCCTTGGTCGCCGCGTGGCCGTACATGAGCACCACCCAAACCGAGACCAGTAAAATCGACAAAAGCCAAACCACGATGGTCAATGCCCGGTATTTTGCCCGGGACAAGCAGGATCGCCCCTTCTCGGTCACCGCCAAAAGCGCGGCCCTGGTGGCGGGCAGCACGAGTTTGGTTGATCTGACCCAGCCAGAGGGCGAAGTAACCCAATCCAACGGAAGCTGGCTGACCATCACCTCTGATCGCGGTCGTTATAATCAGGAGGACGGGCGGCTGGTGATGCTGGACAATGTTCACCTCTTGCGCGATGACGGCTTTGAGTTTGTCACCGATGAGGCCGAAATCGATACCAAGACCGGCAACGCCTGGGGACACCGCAAAATCACCGGCCAGGGACAAAGCAGTGAAATCCGCGCCGATGGCTTCATCGCCTCGGATCGGGGCAAGACCATCTCCTTTACCCACTCGTCAACGGCCAAAATTGCCCCCGCCGTCGTTACGCCGCCCGCTTCCCCAATTGCCACCCCACCAATCACCGGACCGCAAAAATGATGGCACCGCTTCTCCCACCAAGAGGCATATCCGGGAGCGTTCAGGCCATACCCGCGCCGTGGCTTAAGCTGCTGTTGGGAGGGGGGCTATTGGGCGCGCTGTTGCTCGCGGCATTAGGCGCGCTGTCGCTCGTCGCATTGAGCGCGCTGTCGCTCGTGGCCGCCCCGGCGGGCGCTGTCGAATCGGCCTCTCCCCCTGGCGGCGCCGGGGCCGGAAAACTGCCGGTGGACATTCAGGCCGACAACGCCATCGAATGGCATCAGGACCAAAAGGCCTATGTCGCGCGGGGCCATGCCAGCGCGGTGCGGGGCACCAGCACCATTTATGCCGACGTGCTGACCGCCTATTATCGCGATTCGAAAGAAAAAGGGCCGGATATCTTCCGAATCGCCGCGGAAGGAAACGTCCACATTGTTAGCCCGGCCCAGGAGTTGTTCGGCGAGCACGGCATCTATGATGTTGATCGGCAGATTGGCCTTCTCACCGGCCAAGGGCTGCGCCTTCAAACCAAATCCGAGGTTGTTACCGCCCGCGACAGTCTCGAATATTACGATCTGACCAAGCTGGCGGTGGCGCGCGGCGACGCCGTTGCCGTTCGCAACCAAGACCGCCTGCGCGCCGATATCCTGATCGCTCATTTTGCCGAAAGCCCGGCGAAAACCACCCCTCCCGCAACCGCAAAGCCCGGAAAAACGGCCGGCACCGACAAGGCCGCCAGCGATAAAACCAATAAGGACGGTAAAGACGGCAAGGACGGGGCGGGTTCCCATCTCGACCGACTCGATGGCGTCGGGGGCGTTGTGATCACCACGCCCCAGGATGTCGCGCTGTGCGACCGGGTTCTTTATTCTTTTGCAACCGAGATCGCGGTGTTGAAAGACAATGTTCGAATCACCCGCGGCAAGGACCAGATCAACGGCGACGCCGCCGAAATGAACATGAAAACTCACGTCAACCGGGTGCTCGGCTCGGGCCGGCGCGTCGAGGGGCTGTTGATTCCAAAGGCCGAGCCTGCAAAAAAGTCTGATCGGGATAAGGTTCACCACTGACCTTCCCCGCCTGAACGCTAGGAGCATCGTCGCGCGAATGAACCAAAGCCACCACCCAGCAGCAGCCCCCCCCCCGCCCGGTTCCGGTCCGCAAAAGGGGCTGGTTGCCCGCAATCTTGGCAAAAGCTTCAAGCAACGCCCGGTGGTGCGCGACGTGAGCGTCTCGGTTCAGAGGGGCGAGGCGGTGGGCCTTCTGGGGCCGAACGGCGCCGGTAAGACCACCTGCTTTTACATCATCACCGGGCTGATTGCGGCCGATCTGGGCTCGATTTTTCTCGACGGCGCCGATATCACCAGCCTGCCCATGTATCGGCGGGCGCGGTTGGGTATCGGCTACCTGCCCCAGGAAACCTCGATTTTTCGCGGCATGACCGTGGAAAACAACATTCGCGCCGTGCTGGAAGTGGTGGAGCAAGATCACGACGCCCGCGAGGCCATGCTCGACGAGTTGCTGACCGAGTTTTCCATCACCCATATTCGGCGAGCCCCGGCACTGGCGCTTTCCGGGGGCGAACGCAGGCGCGTCGAAATAGCGCGGGCACTGGCCACCCAACCCCACTTCATTTTGCTCGACGAGCCGCTGGCCGGCATTGATCCTATAGCCGTCAATGAGATACGAGAACTGATTCGCCATTTGCGCCACCGGGGCATCGGCGTCCTTATCACCGACCACAACGTTCGGGAAACCTTGGACATCGTAGATCGGGCATATATTATGCATGATGGCGTGGTCCTGATGGAGGGAACGCCGGCCGACATCGTTGCCGATGAGGATGTGAGGCGGGTATATCTGGGGGAACGGTTCAGCCTCTAAGCTGTAACCGCACCGGGCTGGCGTTTCCCCACCGGGCCACCGATGACCAAGACAAAACCACCGTTGACAAAGACAGACCACATAGCCGGACCATGGCGCTTTCGCAGCGACTAGACCTTAGACAGTCACAAACTCTGGTGATGACGCCGCAGTTGCAGCAGGCGATCAAGCTTCTGCAACTGTCGAACCTCGAGCTTTCAGACTTTGTTGACCGCGAGGTCGAGCAAAACCCGTTGCTGGAGCGGGACGACGGCCCTGGGGCCGAAAGCGTGGAAGGCTTCGAGCCTGCCGGTGCCGAGCCGCCATTACCGCCCGAGCAAGAGAGCGTCACGCGCGACACGCTGGACTTCACCACCTCGGGAACCCTGCCCGAAGCCGCCGAGGGGCCGCTGGACACCGACTTTGAAAACGTCTGGACCAACGGCAGTTCGGCCGACAACACCATGGGCGATGGCGAAACCCTCGGCCAGTGGACCAGCAGCGGCGGGCGAGCGGGCTTCGACGAGAGCGACCCCAACCTCGAGCAAACCCTCTCGGGCGAAATTTCCCTGCGCGATCACCTGCTCGGCCAGCTTAATGTGGATATCACCGGCCCGGCGGACCGGTTGATCGGCACGACGCTGATCGACCTTCTGGATGAAACCGGATACCTCACCGCCAACCTCACCGAACTTGCCGAGCAGCTCGGCTGCGCGCTCGGCGATATCGAGCGGGTCTTGGCGCTGTTGCAGCGCTTCGATCCTCCCGGCATCTTCGCCCGGTCGCTCAAGGAATGCCTCGCCATCCAGCTCCGGGAGTTGGACCGACTCGATCCGGCGATGGCGACTCTGCTCGATCATCTCGATCTGCTGGCGGCTCGCAATATGGCCGCGCTGATCAAAGTTTGCGGCGTCGACGCGGAAGATATTTCCGACATGCTGGGCGAAATCCGTAAGCTCAACCCCAAGCCAGCGCTGGCGTTCGACCACACGCCCGCCCAAGCGGTCACGCCCGACATTCTGATGCGCGCCCAGGCCGGGGGCGGCTGGATCGTGGAGCTGAACCCCGACACCCTGCCCCGGCTCCTGGTCAATCAGCGCTATTTTACCAAAGTTAACAGCGAGCTGCGCTCAAAGCCCGAGCGGGACTATCTCTCCGAGCGACTAAACTCGGCCAATTGGCTGCTAAAATCGCTTCATCAGCGCGCGACCACGATTCTCAAGGTCGCCTCGGAGATCACCCGCCAGCAGGATGCTTTTTTCCTCCACGGAGTCCAGCACCTAAAGCCCCTGATTCTCCGGGATGTGGCAGAAGCGATCGGGATGCACGAATCGACGGTCAGCCGGGTCACCACCAACAAATTCATGATCACGCCCCGAGGCATCTTCGAACTGAAATATTTCTTCACCTCCTCGATACAAAGCGCGGTCGGCGGCGCCAGCCATTCGGCAGAGGCAGTTCGCCATAGAATCAAGATGTTAATCGATGAGGAACGCGCCGAAACCGTGCTCTCCGACGACCGGCTGGTGGAAGTCTTGCGCGACGACGGCATTGACATTGCCAGGCGAACCGTCGCCAAATACCGCGAAGCCATGCGTATCCCGTCATCGGTACAACGGCGTCGTGAAAAATCTCTTCGGTTTTGACCGTGTAGGCACAGCTCACAGGGGGGTCTTCACCCTGCCGGAGCACGAAGCCGGCATCGGTCACACGGCGTTTTGAGCTTAGCGGCGGTGCGGCCTGAGCATTCCTTGACAACACGCGACGCGCGCTACTATTTTTCTGGTCCGTCCCGAGAGCCGCGTCGTATCATCCTCTCTCGGCAGGCCCATTAGTCCGGACAAAGTCAGACATGCACCTATCCGTCAAAGGCAAGCAGCTTGACGTTGGAGATGCCTTGCGCAGCCACGTTGCTGAAAACCTCAACGCCGTCGTTGGAAAGTTTTTCGGTCGGCCGATCGAGGCGAACGTCGTTTTCTCCCGTGAGGCTCACCTCTTCAAGGCCGACATCTCGGTTCATGTCGGTCGTGGCATTATGGTTCAGACCATCGGGGAGGCCGATCAGGCCCATCCGGCGTTTGACTTGGCGTGCGACAAGATCGCCAAGCGTCTGCGCCGCTACAAAGAGCGGCTCAAGAACCATCACAATAGCGCTGAAGACGCGCCGGAGCCGGTTCACGCCAAGAAGTACATTCTTCAGGCCGAAGCCGAAGACCATCACGACGGCCACGTCGCGGTTGCGACCGGCGGCCACCAGCCCGTTGTGATCGCCGAAATGACGACGCCAATCGCGACTCTCACCACGGGTGAAGCCGTGATGCGGATGGAACTGGCCGATCTACCGGCCATGATGTTCCGTAACAGCGCCCACGGCGGCCTCAACATGGTCTACCGCCGCGCCGACGGCCACGTCGGTTGGGTGGACCCCAAAGGTAGCGGCGGGGCGGACGCCTGACCGCCCTTGACGCACCGGTCAACTATGTCGGCTCATCATGATTGAATTGATCACGCCAGCCAGCATCATCGCCAACCTCAGGGCCAGCAATAAAAAGCAGGCCCTACAGGAATTGGCGCGCAAGGCCGCTGAGCTGACCGGGCAGCACGAGCGAATGATTTTCGACGTGCTGCTGGAGCGGGAACGTCTCGGAACCACCGGCGTCGGCCAGGGCATCGCCATTCCCCATGGGAAGTTGTCGAGCCTGAACCGTGTCTATGGCATCTTCGCCCGGCTCGAACGGGCGATAGATTTCGATGCCATCGACGAGCAACCGGTGGATCTGATGTTTCTGCTCCTGGCTCCCGAGCAAGCCGGGGCCGACCACCTGAAGGCGTTGGCCAGGGTGTCCCGGCTTTTGCGAGACAACATGATTTGCGAAAAGTTGCGTGGCTCGACCAGCGCCGACGCAATTTTCGCCTTGCTAACCCAGACAGATGCCAGCCACACGGCTTAGAGACAAGCGCCAAAGACCATCGTGAAGGGGGCCAAAACGCCCCTTTCGCGGTCCTTTGTCCAGATTTTCAGCGCTCTAATTTGCAACCGGGCCGTTCAGTCCCGCCGGAACACTGCCACCAATTCGACATGAGCCGACCACAAAAACTGGTCTACCGCCAGGACTGAAACCAACCGATACCCACCCCCACTCAGCACCCGGGCATCGCGCGCGAATGTCGCGGGGTTGCATGATACCGCCACCACCACCGCCACCGTCGATGCCGCCAATTCTGCCGCCTGAGCCACCGCTCCCGCGCGCGGGGGGTCGAACACCACCGCCGAAAAACGCCCAAGTTCCAAGGCCGTCAAGGGACGGGCATCGAGATTACGCCCCTCGGTGGTCACCCCCGGCGCGCTGCCCGCAAGCGCTCCCGGAAGCCCGGTTGCCACGCGCGCCAACGCCGCCAGCGCGGGCGCGTTGCCGTCCACCGCGTGGACCCGCCATCCCGCCTGGGCCAGGGGAAGGGAAAACGTCCCGCTTCCGGCGAATAGGTCGCCGACCACTCCCGGCCCTGGCCCTACTCCGGCCAGAACCGCATCGATAAGCGCCGCCTGCCCCTCAAGACTGGCCTGAAGAAAGCCACCGGGCGGCACCGCCACCGCAACGCCGCCAAGCCACGCCCACACCGGCCGGCGAGCGGCCACCGGCTCCGGTGCGGTTTTGCTCTCGGGTTGCCACGACAATCGACCAAGATCGGCCGCCTCGGCCAAAGCCGCCAACGCCAGCCGCGCCGTAAGATCGAGCTTCGATGGCCCGATCAACAGCAAGTCGATGCCCCCATCAAGCAGCGACGCCACCGCCTCGGCCTTTTCCCCATCGGCCAAAACGTCGATAAGAGAGCGACGCAGCACCGGCAACAGCGCCACCAAATGTGGAGCAAGGACGGGGCACTCCAAAACATCGACCAACCGATGACTGAGGCGGCAACTAAACCCGGCCACAATAGCCTTGCCCCGTCGGGAAACGCTGAAACTGACCCGGCGCCGCCCTCCCGGCGGAGTCGTCGCAATGATCGGCGCTGCTTCACCGCTCAGCCCGGCACGGCCGAGCGCCACGTTAACCTGCTCCCGCTTCCAGGCAAGATAATCAGGCTCCGGAAGATGCTGGAGGGTGCAACCGCCGCACACGCCAAAATGCGGGCACACCGGCGCAACCCGGCGGGAAGATTGCTCCAGCCAAGCCGTCACCTCGCCCCGGCGCCCCTCCCCCGACGAAGGCCCGAGGCTGACCCGCACCCGATCCCCCGCGACAGTCAAAGGAACGAAAACCCGATCATCGCCAGCAACGGCGACACCATCGCCCCGGGCGCCGATCATACCGATGGTCAGCTCAAGTTCAGCCTGTGGCTTACCCGGTTTCAGGGATGCCGAGCGGTGCCGACGGGCCATGATAACCTGTTCCAATATATGAAAAGTTTCGGCGCGAACACGACGGCACGAGCGGTCAGCGGCTCCGATGACACGGGGCAGACTGTATCCCAAACACGGTTGGCTGCCAACAAAACCATTGGATTGGGGCGGATTGGATTGGGTTGGGCCAGCTCAACACACACCCACCACTGTCACAAAATCATTTTCCAGGTTGACAGGCGGGTCCGTAGTTTCGTACTGAGTATCCGTTGGTTGGCGCTCACACGCCAAGCTGCCGTTGAAGTCGTTACCCGTTAAAATCGTGAAAAGTGTCGGGCAGTAGCGCAGCCTGGTAGCGCATCAGTCTGGGGGACTGGGGGTCGTGGGTTCGAATCCCGCCTGCCCGACCAATTTTCGATAGGGGAACGCGGGCTTGCGAGCCCTTGGGGGCGTTGCTTTTTTGCGGTCCGCCATTGGCGGGCGCTTATGCCCATACGCTGATATGTCCTTAAAGGTACTTATACAGTGCGCTGAACGTCTGGGACTTCCGGGTTCCGGGCTTGTTGTCGTTTGGCGTTCGGTCATAATTGGAGGGCTGCCATGAAAATGGCCAAGCCTGCTATTAAGGGTATCGTATCGCACCAAGTCCTCGCTAAAGGAAATTCACGATCATGACACTCGACTTTTCCTGCAAAGGGCGCCGGGCAATGAGGGCCGCCGTTGTCATAACAGCCGCCCTCGCCGTGCTCGCGCCACAAGCCCAGGCCGTGATCATTCTCGATAGCACCTGGCGGCAGGAAGGCGGCGCGCGAGGACGGGAGTGGGCCGGATTCGCCGCCCATTTGCGGTTAGCGGCCGAACCGCAATTCAAGCCGGTGCTGGCCTTTGCCACCGATGGCAAAACCTGGGGCGAAGCCTCTGGCACCTGGATTGGAAACGACGCGGGCCACGCTTATATCCTAACTGCCGCGCATATCTACACTCTGCCGGGAAAGCCTGACGATTATAGTGTGCGCGGCCCCGATGGCCAAGTTCATCACGCCGACCGGCTATGGATACACCCAAAGTGGTATGGTGATACCGACACCCAAACCGGGTTCGACATTGCCATTTTGCGTCTGCCCGAACCGTTAACCAACGCCGGGCCGCAACCCAGCCTTTATGCGGGCGCAGGAGAAGCCGGCCAGTTGGTCACCTTCGTCGGCTATGGCTCGCGGGGAATCGGCTCGACCGGGCAACAGGACCAGTACTATCGCGGCTCCGACAAAGCGGCGGCTCAGGGGATCGCCGAGCAATGGAAACCGATGGCGGCACGGCCACGGCGCGACCAGGATTCCGGCAATTATTTCGGTGTCTACCTGCCCAAAGAAGATGGCAGCATCCCCAACCCCTATGGCGGCGAGAGCAAGCCTGCCTCGCGCTTGGTTGGGTTGCTCGGCTCGGGCGACAGCGGCGGCTCGGTCTGGATGCCGGTTGGATCGGGCTGGACCATCGTTGGAATCAACTCCAGTGGCGACGGATCGGCCAAATATGGCGAATCCTCGTGGTTCTCCCGGGTTTCTGCCCACAAGGATTGGATATCAAAAATTTTCCCCGGCGCCCAGTTCGCAGATTAGAGCGGGTTCGCGGATTAAAACCGGCTGCGCAAGCGGACGGCAGGCCCGGAGTTTGGGGTTGCCGTAGCGCGGGCGAGCCGTGCGATCTCACTAGCACCGATCGTGCCGGCCATCAGATGAAGCCGGCGCACCCGCTCCGTCGTTGGCGGATGGGTCGAAAACAGCTCCGACATTCGGCCACCCTGGAGCGGGTTGATAATGAACAAATGAGCCGTCGACGGGCGCGCTTCCGCCGCAGGATTGGGAATCTGGCGGGCCCCCTGATGGATTTTCGTCAGGGCGGCGGCCAGCCAAACGGGTTGACCGCAAATATCGGCGCCGCCGCGATCGGCCTCATATTCGCGCGTTCTACTAATCGCCATTTGAACCAGCGCCGCCGCCAATGGCGCCAAAATAATGAGCAGCAATCCGCCGATCAGCCCCGGACCCTCTGAGTGGCCATGCTCGTCCCGCGCGCCGTTCCCAAAAACAAACCGAGGGTCGGCCAAGGTTGCAATCGCGCCCGCCACGCTCGCGGCCACAGTCATAATCAGGGTGTCGTAGTTTCTAACATGCGCCAGTTCATGGCCGATCACGCCGGCCACCTCCTGCCGGGTGAGGATTTGAAGCAGGCCGGTCGTCACCGCCACCGCAGCGTTGGAAGGATTGCGGCCGGTGGCAAAGGCATTGGGCTGCGGACTGTCGATTAAATAAACCTGAGGCATCGGCAACGCGGCGCGTGCGGCCAAATCGGCCACCAATCCATAAAGCTGCGGGTCGCTGGCCCGAGTGACCTTGCGCGCGCCATACGCCCGCAGCAGCATGTCGGCGGAAAACCAGTAGGCGACCGTGTTGATGGCAACCGCCATCAACAATGCCACTATCATCCCACCCTTGCCTCCAATCAGGAAGCCGACAATAACAAACACCGCCGTTAGGGCCGCAAGCAGGGCGCCGGTCTTGATAAAGTTGGTCATGCCTCCGAGC
Organism: uncultured Rhodospirillales bacterium; assembly: GCA_903931735.1. GTDB lineage: Bacteria > Pseudomonadota > Alphaproteobacteria > Azospirillales > Azospirillaceae > BOG-933. The sequence goes on along the minus strand of CAIZDL010000125.1, from coordinate 7,132 downwards.
CCCCCTTAGTGTTGTGACCGAGACGCTTCATTTCCAATGATCGTGTCTCGGGAACAACACAACATTAGCGCGATATTTTAGGGCGAACCCCGCCGCACGGACAGTGATTGCGTATCGATCGCCACCGCAAGATCGGCCGCAAAATCGGTCGCATCGGCAGAAAGAGCGCGCACCCGATCCTCAGCGCGGGACGAGGCCACCGCACGACGATAACTGGTGCGCTCCCGCGCCACCTTCCCCGCGCCCCGAACCTCCCAAGTCGCGGTGAGAACCGCCTGCCCCGAGGCATCCTCCTCAAAGGCTTCGATATCCACCGGCACCTCGATATCCACGGCCCCGGCCCGCCCAGAGCCGCCGGTCACCCAATAACCCGGCCCCAGCCGGCTGGCCAGCGTTGCGATCAGCAACCGTTGCAAGCCGGCCCGCAACGGCTCGGCCCAGCGCTCATCGGCGCTGAACTCCAGCCGGTTATCGGTTGCCCGCCGCACGATGTCGGTACGGTCGAGATACTCGGGCACAGTCACCGGCCCCAACGCCACCGCAAGCCGACGGCTGGCGCCGGTGGCCCCCGCTCTGGCCACATCAAGCTTGGCGACCGGCGCCGGAACGGACGCCTCCAAAACATAAAGCGTCGGCGGCGGCACCGCAGTGCAACCAGAGGCCCAAAGGAGACCGGATAACAGGGCAACGGCCCGAGAGGATTTCATCGCTGGCTCCTTCCAACCACAAGAGCGTTGGGATTTCGGTCGATCTGATCCGCAAAAGAGCGCAGCGCGCCCGAGGCGGAGGATAAATTACGAACCAACGACTGGACATCGAGCAACAACGGCGAGCGCGGCGCCAATAGCGCCTGAACATCCCCCACCACCTGCCCCGCCCCGCTCGCACCAAGCAGCCGATCCAGGTCGTTGAGCACGGCCAACACCTTGGGCTGCACTTCAGAGATCAGCGCCTCGGCCTTGCCGGCCGTTCTCGCGGCAGCGGCGGCGGCGTCACGCGCATCCTTGGTGAGGCCTCCTGCTTGGCTTTCGGCAACTGCGGCTACCGCCGCCGCCGACTTGCTAGCCTGAGCCGCATACTTGATTATTTCCCGTGTCTCCGGCGCCGAGACCAGTTCTTTGACCGAACGCAAAACCATAACGGCATCATCAGCCAGTTCTTGCACCGGCAGCCGGGCGATTGTGTCTTTCATGGCGCTAAGCCCGCCACGCGCCTCGGGAATTTCCGGCATCCGCAGATCGATGCCGGTGAGGGTTTCCTCGGCGGTGGAATGATAATCAAGCTCGATGGCCAGTTGCCCGGTGATCAAGCTTTGCATCACCAACGACGCGCCCAACCCGGCCGCCAACATGCTTTGCGAAAGCCCGGCGCCCTGGCCGCCATTATCGCCGGTAACCGTAATGCGCCCCGGTTCAAACTCCATGACAACCGGAATATGAGCGGCCCCGGTGCCGGAATTGATCTGAAGCGCGATATCCACCACCTTGCCCACCGGCACGCCCCGAAAAGTCACCGGTGCCCCCGCCGCCAAGCCCGCGACCGAGCCATGGAAGAAGGTGACCGCGCGCGCGCGATGCTCAAAGTAGCTGTTCGCCCCAAACGCAACCATCCCGGTCACGGTCAACGCCAGCGCGCCAACAACGAATAAGCCGATACTGCGCGCACTGGGTGGAATTAAAATCATGTCCGCTCCCTCTCCTCAGGCGTCGCCGCGCGTGAGGAACGCCCGCACCGTCGGGTGTTCGCAACTGTCTCTTAGCACAGCCGGCGGCCCCCAAGCGATGGCGGTGCGGGTCTCGGCATCAAGGAAGACGCTGGTGTCCGCAACCGCATAAATACTCGCCAACTCGTGCGTAACCATCACGATGGTGGTGCCAAGGCTATCGCGCAGCTCTAACAGCAAGCGGTCGAGCCGGTGAGCGCTGACCGGATCAAGCCCGGCCGAAGGCTCGTCGAAAAATAAAATGTCGGGGTCAAGCGCCATCGCGCGGGCAAGACCGGCGCGCTTGCGCATTCCGCCCGAAAGCTCCGACGGGTAAAAAGCCTCAAAACCACGCAACCCAACCAGCGCCAGTTTATAGGAAACCACCTCGGCGATCTCGCCAAGGGTGAGGCTGGTATAAAGCGACAATGGCAGGCCAACATTTTCAGCCAGGGTCATCGAACTCCAAAGAGCGCCGCTTTGAAACAGGATGCCGAAGCGGCGATTGATCACCGCACGCCGCTTCTCGTCCACGCCCCAGTAACTTTCGCCATCGTAAAGGATCGCGCCGCCCACCGGCTCCTCAAGCCCAACCATATGGCGCAACAGCGTGCTTTTGCCGCAACCGCTAGCACCCATGACGACGAAAATCTCGCCGGCCCGAACCTCGAAGCACACGCCCTGTTGCACAACATAGCTGTCGAACGCCATATCGAGATCCCGGACGAGAAGGCGGGCCGGTGCCGTCATATGTGATAAACCTCTAGCAAAATGGCGAACACCGCATCGGCGATAATGATATACAAAATGCCGGTGACCACCGCCGAAGTGGTGGCCTTCCCTACGGCGGCGGCGCTGCGCCCGCATTGGAGCCCGCGCAGACAGCCCACCCCCGCCACCAGCGCACCAAACACCGCGCTTTTAGCAAGCCCAATGGCAAACTGGTAAAGCGGCAAGGTCCAAACCATCCAGGCCCAATATTGCTCGACAGGAATACCAAGCGTGGCGGTGGCAATCAGCATTCCCCCGGCCAGCCCGACGGCGCACGAATATAGGTAGAGCAACGGCACCATCAGCGTCAGCGCGATCACCCTTGGCAACACCAGAAAGTCGAAGCACGAAACGCCAAGCGTCGTGAGCGCATCGATCTCTTCTTGCGCTTGCATGGTGCCAATGCGCGCGGCAAAAGCGGCGCCGGTCTTGCCGGCAATCACGATCCCGGTCATCACTGCCGCCATCTCGCGCACCACCGCAAGACCAACGAGATTGGCGACATAAATTTCGGCGCCGAACTTACGCAACTCCATCGCCCCGATGAAGGCGAGAATCATCCCGATCAGCGCCGAAATAACGGTGACGATCATCAGGGAGTTCGGCCCGCCATCGGCCATCGCCTCCCAAACATCGCGCCAACGCATCCGTGCCCGGCCGCCCAGCAGTCGCGCCACCGAGAGCGCGAACTCGCCCATGAACTGAACCTGATCGTCGGCCCGGCGCAACCGACCCAGCACATGATGGCCGACGGTATCCAGCTTTGGCAGCTTATCGTTGCCGCGATCGGTCCCCGTGCGCTCGGGAACGCTTCTGGCCAACGCCAGCAAATGAGCAAGCCCTGCATCGATGCGGGAAAGATCCAGCGGCACCTCGCGCGCCGCGCACAGATCATAAAGCCCCGCCAGCCATACCGCGAGCGAACTGTCGGCGCGCTCCAACCCCTCGGTGATCACCGTGACCTTGGGAGGTTTGTCGCTATTGAGTTGCAACTCCACCGCGCCATGGTTCGCAAGGCCATCGGCGATCAGCCAAACCCCACCAACCGTGACGCAAAGCCCATCCGCCGCCGGCACGATCTCCAAACGGCGGTTAACGGGCGGGGCAAGTTTAGACACGCGCTGAATTTTCATTGGTCATTCCGGCGACACGGACTCGCCAGCCACCACCGGCAAAAGAATGGTGAATTCGGCACCCTCGCCGGGATTGCCAGCGACCGAAATAACACCCCCCCAGTCCTTGACGATGCCCTCAACCACGCTCAACCCCATGCCAGTACCCTGGCCGATTGGCTTGGTGGTGAAAAACGGCTCAAAAATGCGCTCCTCAATTTCGGGGGTAATTCCCTTGCCGGTATCGGAAACGATGATTCGCAGCGCCTCGGTGCCGGCGATACCGCTCACCCGCCGCCCAGGGCCCGAGACCAGCACCCGAGCGACTGAACACCGTATCGTGCCGTACTCGTTTACGGCGTCGCAGGCATTGGCAAAGAGATTTACGATGATTTGCGACAGCTCGCCAGCGTTACCGAGCACCCGGCTGGTGCGATCCTCAATGACAATCTCGAATACCACCGAAGGCGGCAACATCTGCCGCAACGAATGAATGCGCTCCGCCACCACCTCACCGCAAAGAATCGGGCCGGCGGTCGGTGTCATCTGGCGGGCATAGGTCAGAACGGAGCGCACAATTTTAGCAGCGCACCAGCCGCTATCATGAATAGTGTTGAGAAAGAGGCGCAACGTTTCGTCGTCGCCCACCCGCGCCAGCGCCAATTTGGATAGCATGGTCACCGGGACCAACAAATTATTGAACTCGTGAGCGACCCCCCCCGCGAGTTGGCCCAGGCTTTCCAATTGCTGGCGGCGGCGCTCGGTGGCCTGCCGCTGGCGCTCTTCGGTGACACGGCTGGATGTGCCGAGGTAGCCCGTAAACTCCCCCGCCCCCGTAAACAGCGGAAAGCCGCTCAGCCGCATCCACTCCCGCTCCCCGTTGGGCAAATGCACCGGAAAGGTCATATTACGAAAAGGCTCGCGCGCCACCATCGCCGTCTTCAAACGAAAAAAATCCTCGGGTGGCATCGTCCGGTCGAGCACCTCTTCCACGGTGCGCCCAAGAAAGACCATCAAGCGAGGCCGCTGGGTTGCGTGATGACCATGAATCCGCGACAGGCGCAGCTCGGCATCGCACTCCCAAATATCTTCGGACGTCAGCTCCAGCAACGCCCGCAAACGCGCGCCCCGCGCGGTGCGAACCAAAGGCCCGCCCAGCATCAAACACAAAACCGAGCGGGGCTGAACCGCGCCCGGCCCGCCCGGCCCGCCCGGCCCATCGAATAAAGGCACCAAACTCATCCGTTGGGGCCGGGCCGTGCCGGAGTTGGTCCGCACGAGATCGATCTCCTGGGGGGCGCTTTCCAGCAGGCAGCATTCCACCGCCGCCGCCAGCGCATTCGTCTGATCAAGGCTAAGGCGCCCAAACACCGCCGCGGCTTGGTTGCCCCCAAGCCACCGCAAATGGCCTTGGTCATCGAGATCATAAATTTCAGCGGGCGAGCCAAACCGCTGCAACATAGTAGCGGCCCCCTCGGTTTTGGCCCCGTGAGTTCCAGCCATATCGCTTTCCCCCCCAGCCATATCGCTTTCCCCAAGGTCCGGCACAAGCGCCGGCAGAATCAAAGGCCGCCGAAACAGAGATATTTGATTTCAACGTATTCGTCGATGCCATACTTCGAGCCCTCACGGCCGATGCCGGAGTTTTTGACCCCACCGAAAGGAGCGACCTCGCTGGTGATCATCCCTTCATTGATCCCAACCATGCCATATTCCAGCGCCTCGGAAACGCGCCAGACCCGCCCGATATCACGGGCATACATATAGGCGGCAAGGCCATATTCGGTGTCATTTGCGAGCCGAATGGCCTCCTCTTCGGTGCTGAAGCGGAACACCGCCGCCACCGGGCCAAAAATCTCCTCCCGCGCAAGACGCATGGCAGGGGTGGCGTTGGTCAACAGAGTCGGTTGATAAAACGAGCCGCCCAGCGCGTGCCGCCCCCCGCCCAGCGCGAGTTGGGCGCCTTTTGCCACCGCGTCCGCAACCAGATCCTCGACCTTGGCAATGCCCGATGAATTGATCAGCGGCCCTTGCTGGCTGCCGGGCGCCACACCCGGCGCCACCTTCAAACCGGTGATAGCGGCGGCAAAGGCCGAAACGAAGTGGTCATGCACCCCGTCTTGCACCAAAAAGCGGTTGGCGCAAATGCACGTCTGGCCTGAATTGCGAAACTTCGACGCCATCGCGCCCTTGACCGCAGCCGCGATATCGGCGTCGTCAAACACAATAAACGGCGCATTTCCGCCCAGTTCCAACGACACCTTCTTTACCGTACTCGCGCATTGGCCCATCAGCAACCGGCCGATTTCGGTCGAGCCGGTGAACGATAACTTGCGCACGGTGGGGTTGGCACACAGCTCCGCGCCAACCTCGACCGGGCGATTGGTGGTCACAACATTAAACAGCCCAGCGGGAAACCCGGCACGAACCCCCAACTCGGCCAACGCCAAGGCGGAAAACGGCGTTTCCTCGGCAGGCTTGATCACCACCGGGCAACCGGCGGCAAGAGCCGGCGCGACCTTGCGGGCAATCATGGCGTTGGGAAAGTTCCAGGGCGTCAACGCCGCAACCACGCCGATTGGTTGCTTGATGGCGACAAAGCGGCGATCGGCGGCGGTGGCGGGGATGACATCGCCATAAACGCGCTTTCCCTCCTCCGCAAACCACGCGATAAAAGACGCCCCATAGGCGACTTCCCCCCGCGCCTCGGCCAACGGCTTGCCGCATTCAAGGGTTAGCAGCAGAGCCAAATCGTCGATGTTTTGCAAGATAAGGTCGTGCCAGCGACGCAGCACCGCGCCCCTGGCTGCCGCAGTAAGGGCGCGCCACGCCGGCCAAGCGGCGGTGGCGGCCTCGATGGCCCGCCGGGTTTCGGCCGCACCAAGATCGGCGACAGCGCCCAAATCAGCGCCGCTGGCAGGATCGACCACCGCAAAAACCCGCCCGTCGTCGGCCCCAACCCAAACGCCGCCAATATGTGCCAAATTGCGGCAGAGTGCTGGGTCTTTTAATACGGGACCGGATGCCATGGCAATCGTCTCCAGAAAAAGGGTGGGGTTGGGCGGACCCGCACTCTACCCAACCCACCGCATCCTGACCAGCCACAGTCCGCAGACCATTGCCAGAAGAAACACCAGCGTTCCCGGACTAAGCGCGGGGAGCGAGGCCAGCGCTGGCCCCGGACAATAGCCGGCAAGGCCCCACCCGGCACCAAACAACGACGCCCCCAGCACCAAGCGGCGGTCGATGGTTTGAAGCGTGGGAAGATCGAATCTCGCCGCCAACCACGGCCGCCCGCATCGAAAGGCCAGCCGATAGCCGATGACCGTCACCGGCACCGCAGCACCCATCACAAAGATCAACGCCGGATTCCACGCCCCGGCCACATCGAGAAAGCCCAACACCACAGCGGGGTTGGTCATTCCGGCCAGGGCCAACCCGGCCCCAAACAGCACCCCGGCAACCAGGGCCAAACCGCTCTCTTTCATAAGGCCCTAGCCCCCCAATCCAATGACATTCTGGCCAATGACATTCTGGCCAATGACAT
>CAIZDL010000124.1 GCA_903931735.1 uncultured Rhodospirillales bacterium | reverse complement strand
GGCCTTAACGGCGGGGCGGCATCGGTGAATGTTAGCCGCGAGATTGCCGAGAGCGCCCTGCGCCTCAATCGCGGCCTTGAAGAGCTTGCGGAAACGCATCAGCAGGTGCGCCGACTGCTCGATCAGGTTCACGAAGAGCAGCGCCGGTTGAGCCAAAATCAAGCACGCCAGATGGATGGCAACGACCAGTTGCTCGCCGGTCAGAGCACGCTGATTGATGGTGTGGAGCAACTGCGGGAGGATATCTCCGGCCATCACGCCGAGATCGGGTCCGCTCACGATGCTCAGGCGGTTCACCTTCAAGGGCTGCGGTTGGCGGTGTTGCGCTTGACCGATGAGCATGAAAGCGGCGTGGAAAGCCAACGCGAGCAGGCCGACCGCATTGCCAGCCTGGAGGAGCGTCTTCGTCGCCAGGGCGAATCCCTCAAAATGTTCCGTCGCGAGTTGCGGTCCCTGCCGATGTTGCTGACGTTTGCGGCGCTCATTTTTGCCCTGGTTGGCGCTGCGGTGGTGGTGCTTAAGGTGCGCCTCTCCTGATCGTGGCCTTTTCCCGTGACCGTGAGCGGGTCGCGAAGGGGGCTCCCCGTAGCGTGTAAAATTCGCTTTAAAAACAAAAGGTTAGAGCATGATGCGGTTCCGCTTGATCGTATTATGTTCCAGTCCGCCGCCGGGGCCGCTTTTTTATGAGTGACGATCCGGCGGGGGAGGAAACGTGGCTGGGCTAGAAAGTTAGCGCCACTGCTGCAACCACGCCGGGTGCGTGATGGATTTTTTCCAAAACGCTGCTATCCACGGCTTGATCCACCGAGACCAAAGCCACGGCGTTGGCGCCGGGGGCGGTGCGGCCCAGGTGGAAAGTGGCGATATTGATGCCGGCGTCGCCCAGAGTTGCGCCAAGACGGCCGATGAAACCCGGCTTGTCTTCGTTACGGATGAAGAGCATCTGGGGCGAAAGTTCAGCCTCGACCGAAACATCGTCGATGCCGACCAGCCGGGGTTTGTCACCCCCAAAAAGCGAGCCCGCCAAAGTTCGGGTGCTCTGGTCGGTGGTGACGGTAACCCGAATCAGCGTGTGGTAGTCGTTACACCGCTCGCGCTTGGTCTCGGAGACGCCAATATTGCGCTCGCGGGCGACGATTGGGGCGTTGACGGTATTAACAGAATCCATTTGCGGCGACAGTAGCCCTTTAAGCACCAACTGAGTCAAGGGCTTGGTGTTGAGGTCGGCGACTTGGCCTTCATACTCGATGGTCACGGCGGTGATGCCGGCGAGGGTGATCTGCCCGGCAAAACTGCCCAGTTGCTCGGCCAGCTTCATATAAGGGCGCAACTTGGGCGCGTCTTCGGCGGAAACCGAGGGCGAGTTCAGGGCGTTGACGACGGCGCCGGTAACCAGAAAGTCTGAAATCTGTTCGGCAACTTGGAGTGCCACATTTTCCTGAGCCTCGGTGGTCGAAGCGCCGAGATGGGGGGTGCAGATCACCTGTTCCATCCCAAAAAAGATGCTGGTTTTGGCAGGCTCGACGGCAAAAACATCGAGCGCCGCCCCCGCGACATGGCCTGACAAAAGCGCGGCCTTGAGGTCTTCCTCCACAATCAGGCCGCCGCGCGCGCAATTGACAATGCGCACGCCCTTGCGGCATTTACGCAGGCTTTCGGCGTTGAGGATATTGCGGGTGCCATCGGTTAGCGGAGTGTGCAGAGTAATGAAGTCAGCACGGCCCAGTAACGTATCCAGCTCAACCTTCTCGACGCCAAGTTGCTGCGCGCGTTCGGCCGAAAGGAAGGGATCGAAAGCGATAACGCGCATCCGCAGCCCCAGCGCCCGTTCCGCGACGATGGACCCAATATTGCCGCAGCCGATAATCCCGAGGGTTTTGCCGGTTACTTCAACACCCATGAACCGGTTTTTTTCCCACTTTCCAGCGTGAGTTGAAGCATTGGCGGCGGGAAGTTCGCGGGCGAGCGCAAACATCAGCGCAATGGCGTGCTCGGCGGTGGTGATGGAGTTGCCAAACGGCGTGTTCATGACCACGATGCCCCGCGCGGTCGCGGCCGGAATATCGACGTTATCGACGCCGATTCCCGCGCGCCCAACGACTTTCAGGTTGGTGGCGGCGGCAATGATTTCCTTGGTCACTTTTGTGTTTGAGCGGATGGCCAAGCCATCGTAATTGCCGATAATCGCTTTAAGCTCATCGGGCTTAAGCTTGGTGTTGACGTCGACCTCGACGCCGCGCTCCTTGAAAATCTCAACCGCACGGGGGCTGAGGCTGTCAGAAATAAGAACTTTCGGCATGTCTTGGGAATCCCTATGGCTCCTCACGCCCCCTCCGCTTTTGGGGCGGAGGAGGGGGAAACGGTGATACTTGTTATTACTTGGTTACTTCGGCATAAGCCCAGTCGAGCCAAGGCAACAATGCTTGAATGTCGCTGGTCTCAACGGTGGCGCCGCCCCAAATGCGAAGACCGGCGGGTGCGTCGCGATAAGAGCCGATGTCGTTGGCAACGCCCTCCTTTTCCAGGAGTGAGGTGATTTTTTTGGCAATGTCGGCTTGCGCTTCGGCCGGGACCTTGGGGTCCACGATCTTGAGACAAATTGAGGTGCAAGAGCGGGTCTCGGAGACTTTGGCAAGAAATCCGGCCCAATTGCTCGCCGCCTGCCAGTCGACAATCGCCTTGAGATTGGCTTCCGAGCGTTTGATCATGCCAGGAAGGCCGCCAACACTTTGTGCCCACTTTAGCCCATCGATGGCGTCTTCCACCGCAAGCATCGAGGGGGTGTTGATTGTTTCCCCTTTGAAGATACCTTCGTTGATTTTACCGTCTTTGGTCATCCGGTAAAGCTTGGGCAGTGGCCAAGCTGGCTTGTAGCTTTCCAGGCGCTCAACCGCACGCGGGCTCAGCACCAGCATACCGTGAGCCCCTTCGCCGCCGAGCACTTTTTGCCAAGACCATGTGCAAACGTCGATTTTTGACCACGGAATATCCATGGCGAACACCGCCGAGGTGGCATCGCAAATGGTTAGACCTTGGCGGTCCGAAGAGATCCAGTCACCGTTCGGGACGCGCACCCCCGAAGTGGTGCCGTTCCAGGTAAAAACGACGTCGTGGTCGAAATCAACCTGCTTGAGATCGGGAAGTTCGCCATAGTTGGCAGTAAAGGCCCGAGCACCTGGGAGTTTGAGCTGCTTGGTAACGTCGGTTACCCAGTCTTTACCAAACGCTTCCCAGGCCAGCAGATCGACGGGGCGTTGCCCGAGCAGGGTCCAGAGCGCCATTTCGACGGCACCGGTATCGGACCCGGCGACGATGCCGAGTCGGTAGCCCTCGGGCAGCCCAAGCACGGAGCGAGAAAGATCGATGACTTCCTGAAGTCTGGCTTTGCCGATCTTGGCCCGGTGAGAGCGGCCCAGCGGGGCCTTCTCAAGGGCAGAAAGCGACCAACCGGGACGCTTGGCGCAGGGACCAGAGGAAAAATTCGGGTTATTTGGCCGGGTTGTCGGCTTCATTTGAAACTATCCCTTGCAGAATAGAGCGCCCCGGCGGGGGGGCGTGGCCCAGCGCCGACCCTAACCACTCAGACCGCGCGGGTCAACCGCTTCGCGTGCCTTATGGCGACACCCCCGGCCCGTCGCCGTTTTTTTTTCCCGCGTCGATCGAGTTTGCCGCCGTTTCAGGTTGTCACACGCTTTCTACCGGTTGTTTGGGCCAGTTGTTGGATAACACCGACCATAAAGGAGAGGTGGGCGGTGTCCATCGGGAATTGTAGGCGAGTGCCTGTCTCTGTTAGACCCGCAACGCGCGATTTTATTGGGCGAGATACGCCTTCGAGAGAGATTTCGACCGTGGAGCCGAGCGGTTGGTCGACGCGGGTGGCGAGCCATGCGCCGCCAATGGAGATTTGGTTCGCCCTGGTGGCGGCTTTGGTGCCGTTTTCCGTGACAAGTTGCGCCGGAATATTGACCGAAAGGCGTTGAAATTCGTGCTGGGTTCCAGCACCCTTGATCGCCGAGAGGAAGTCTTTCACCTCAACGCTTAACTTTTCGGCCTGACCCGACATGGTATCGGAAGCGTCGCGCACCTTGGTCGAGGCGCTGATCGTTTGATCGGCGGCATCGCGAACCAATTTTATGCTGTGGGAGATTTCATCTGCGCTTGAGGAGACAAACTGAACATTGCGAGCGATTTCGTTGGTTGCGCTTTGTTGTTCGGTGATGGCGGCAGCGATTTCGTTGGTCGATTCGTGAATGTGGGTGATCGTTTTGCCGATTGCCTGTACGGAGTCGACGGTGCTCGAGATCGAGTCCTGAATGCCGGTGATTTGTTCCGCAATATCGACAGTGGCCTTTTGGGTTTGTTGGGAAAGTGATTTAACCTCGCTCGCCACCACCGCAAAGCCTTTACCCGCATCGCCGGCCCGTGCTGCTTCAATCGTAGCGTTGAGGGCGAGGAGATTGGTCTGGCTAGCGATGGTTGAAATAATGCCAATGATATTTCCAATACGCTCCGATGCTTGACGGAGCATTTCAACTTTGTTGATGACTTCACGGGATTGATTGGCACCTTCAGCGGCAACGTTGCTGGAGGAGTGGATCAGGCGGCCGATTTCACCGATGGCCGCAGTAAGCTCTTGGGAGGCCGAGGCTACGGACTGCGCGTTTTCGCTGGTTTGCCCGATGGCGTGGGTGACGATGTCGACTTGGTGATTGGTTTCGTTGGAGATATCGTTCATCGATTTTGCAGTTGTGGCCATGGCCGACGAGGCTTCGGAAAGGCTTCCAAATACGCCCGAAACGCTGGAGCCAAACATATCAATCAGTTCTTCGGATTCCTCTTGACGATGCCGCTTTGATTTTTCCTCAATTTCTTGTGCTTGCTTCAGACGTTCGTTTTCTATTGCGCTTTCTTTGAACACCTGAACGGCACGAGCCATATCGCCGATTTCATCAAGATTGTCGAGGGCGGGAACCAGAATGGCATTGTCGCCAGCGGCCAGTTTGCTCATGGTCTTGGTCATGCCGATGATTGGACGCGAAATGCCAGCACCGATTAACCAAGCGATCAGGAAGCCGCCAACGAAAACTGCTAATGAAAGACCAACCGTGGTGTGGGTGGTGTCGTTGATGGTTTGGTTTAACTGCCCGTTAAGTTCATCCAGGCCGGATTGAATGTCGGAGGTTAACTTCATGGACAGAGTTTTGAGAGTCTCGGCCATCTCCACCAAGGTTTTGTTGGATATTTCGTGATAACTTGTAATATAGCCAACTTGTTTTTCGAAAGTTTCACTAAGCTCTGTCACCCGCTGTTGAACTTTGATGATGCGGGACCGAAGCGTTGGGTCTTCGACACGGGCGGCAATCTCGAGAATCGCCTTCTTCAACTGATCCATCTCGGCTTTGGCTTTGGTGGCGTGATCGGCTTCGCCGGTGGCGTCAAAGCGCTCGGCCTCGTAGCGGAGCGCCCAAATCGCCTCTTTGGCGACCCCGAGATAGGTTGTCAGCTCAAAGTTGCCGGTGCTCATCGCGGCATCCATGACTCGGTTGAGATTGATCGTCGCCGATTCTGTATTGGGAATAAAGCCGGTCTCCATGATCCAGTCGCGCGCGTCGCGAATTTTCACGGCTTTATTGGCGGTGGTGAAGTAAGCTTCGGTTTGTTTACGCAGTTCATCTGCCGAAGACCGAAATTTGGGATCTTTGAGAGTGTGCTCCAGTGTTTCAAACTGGCCTTTGATGATGCCCGCCAGTTCTTCCGCCCGTTTGAATTCCGTAACGCTGCCGGTTGCGAGATAGATCGAAATATTGCGCCGCATACCAACCAGATTGCGTTCGATCCTCTGGACTTCCAGCGCATCGCTGGCATAGCTAACCGAGCCGGCCTGAAGCCCGGCAATGGTGTCGAGGCTCCGGTATGAAATGTAGGCGAGAACGCCCAATAGCAACAAGATGATGGCGAAGCCAGCATATATTCTTGTGCCGATGTAGAAGCGATTCAGCCAGGATGCCATATCGGAAGTCCTCAGTCGGAGTGGGTGGAGGTCACGGCCAAAGCGGATACCAGAGGGATGTGCAGGGTGAAGCTGGCGCCCCGGCCCGAGCTGCTGGATGCCGAAATTGTACCGCGCCAATTTTGCAGGATGCCATAAACCACGGAAAGCCCAAGCCCGGTGCCTTGGCCGAGCGGCTTGGTGGTGAAGAACGGCTCAAACAGGCGCGACAGGACGGCTTCATCCATGCCCGGCCCGGTATCGGTGATGGTGACCACGCAATAATCGCCAGCAACGACGCCGAGCAGCGAGGCTTGGTAGGGCGCGACGTAGGCTGTCCCGGCCTCGACCGCAATCTCGCCCCGCCCCTTCATGGCCTGGACGGCGTTGTTCAGGAGGTTGGTCACGATTTGGGTCATTTCGACGGCGTTGATCCAGCCGACACCAAGGTCGGAGTCGATGCCTCGAACCGCAACCGTAATCGTTGCCGGCAGCAAATCGCGAACAAATTCGACGGATTCTGAAAGAGCCGCCGCAAGATCAAGCTCGCTGAGTGTATTTTCATCGGTCCGCGAAAAACGCAATACATTGCGCACGATGTCTCTGGCCTGTTCCGCGCAGTAAAGCACTTTTCCCAGCCGCTTGGCGGCAGTCGTATGACTGGCCGTGATCTCGGTCTGGACCAGTTCAGCGTAGCTCAGAATTGGTTGCAGCAGGTTATTGATTTCGTGCGACACGCCGCCCGCAAGTTGCCCTAGGGCCTGAAGCCGGTGGCGGCGCTGGAGTTCTTGCTGTTCGGCCCTTTTATCGGTAATGTCGCTTTGAACACCGATAAAGGCCACGATTTGACCGTGGCGGACAAGAGGCGCAAACACCAAAGCGTTCCAGAATGGTGTCCCGTCTTTGCGATAGTTGAGAATTTCAACGTCGCAGGTCTTTTTCATATGAAGACATTCGGAGATGCGGCGCGCTGTTGCCGGGTCCGTGTCGGGGCCTTGCAAAAAGTCGAAGTTGCGCTCGATGACCTCGTGCAGGGCGTAGCCGGTAATGCGGGTGAATGAGGGGTTGACGTAAATCAGCGGTAGGCCCGGGCGCAACGCGTCGGCGATCGAGATGCTGACCGGGCAGGACTCGATGGTGGCAACCAGCAACTCGCTTTGGGCGATGCTGTCGAGCCATGCCCGTTCGCGCTGAAAGCTCTCGGTTACGTCGGTGCCGAGTCCGAGGAAACCGAGGTGGTTGCCGTTGGTGTCATAGCGCGGTTTGCCGCCGAGCCGCGTCACGATAGTCCGCCCAGGCGACGCCTTCAGGCTGCAAACGCGGCCGGCAAAGCTGTGGCGTAACGTCAGCGCCCTGACAATGTGGTTATGGTCGCACGCATTCCCGCTAGGCGAGGGCTCTAGCAGTTCGATGAGGCGATGGCCGAGTATATCGGCGCTCCGGGCGCCAATTAGTTGGTCATAGCGGTCCGAGAGGCGGCACAGGATGCCGTTCGCATCGGTTTCCCACAACCATTCCTGGGAAAAACTTGCAACGTCAACCAAGTCGGCCACAGTAGGGGCAAACCCGCAATCGACAGCGGCTGTCATGATGTTGCCGTTCGCATCTGCAATATTAAGCTGGGCATTTTTGGTAGCTTAACAGTGATTGTAATGATTAAGTTACGTTATCATGACAGACCGATTTGAAATTGCCAAGGCCGATCTTTCCAATGAAGTGGAGTCTGCTGCCGATGAATGCCCGTCTCCTTAGTCTTGGCGCGTGGGTTGCTATAAGTTGAGGGTGCGACCATAGGACGCGGCGATCCTCGCGGCTTGGGTGGTCAAATATCCGAGGGCGCGCGCGGTTTCATAAACCGCGAGTTCGGCGGCGTCGGCGGCGATGTCGTCGTGGCCCAATTCCCCGCAACATGGGCTGCTTCCGGCTCGATAACGGCAGATTTCTTGATGAATGGTCATCGCGGCCTCCATTAAGGGCCAGTCCTGGTCCATTTCCATCCAGGGGTCGGGCTTTGCCGGGTAGAATGTGCCGGGCTTGGTCCGGAAAGAAGAGCAGGGGGAGGTGTCTTGCTCCAGGCCGGGGCGGTGATGGGCAAACCGCTGCGGTCAGCATGGAGCCATGCATTTAGCGGGCCATGCACCGACGCCGCGTTTTGACCTTAAGACACAAAAACAGCCGCCCGAACGCCTAAGCGAATCGGAGCGGCTGTTTTGAGACCGGGGTCTCGGCAAAAAAAAGGCTCAGAGAACTTCGACGCGAACCGCCTCGGGGCCTTTTTGTCCTTGGCGGACAGTTAGCCGCACCGGTTCGCCATCAGCAAGAGAATGCACCCCGGACCGCTCCAGCGCGCTGCGATGAACGAAAACGTCCTTGCCGCCGCCATGGGGAGCGACAAACCCGAACCCCTTGTCGGAGTTGAACCATTTCACGGTGCCTTCGATCGTCTCGCCGCCCTGGTCGTCGTCCTGACCGCCCCAGCCAGCGCGCGAGGGGCCACGGGAGCCACCGCCGAAATCGCTGCGCGATCCCGCCCCGTAATCGCCGCGCGGGGCGGACCCGAAATCATTGCGGGGTCCAGAGCGCTGCGGACGGCCACCACCGGAACTCGCGGTTGATGTGTCCACCGACGAGATCGAGGCGACCTGCGGACCCTTGGGGCCGCTGGAAAGGTCGCAGATGATGGTTGCCCCTTCCGGCAGCGCATCATGCCCGGCGGCCTGAACTGCGGATATGTGCAGGAACGCATCGGGCGACCCATCCTCCGGCGTTACGAAGCCGAAGCCCTTGGTCGGGTTGAACCATTTTACGGTGGCACGCGCGCCGCTCTGGGTGATCGCGGGTGCCGAGAAGGAACGGGGAGAGCGGTCGTACATGTAATGTCTCGTCGAGTGGAAAAAACTAAGCTCGCAGGATGGCCTAACGAGCGCAATATGCAAGGAGAGATTATCACCCCTAGTCGAATGATGTGAATTTTTGGTTCTCTCACCGAGATTGCGGTTCATTCGCAATCGTTGTCAATGGCCATAAGTCGTTAGCGAAGACCCGTTCCGGCGGTCAAACGCAGCCGAACTTCGAGGGTTCCGGGCTCGTCGGGGTTATCGTGGCGGGAGCAGTGATAGTGGTTCGCGAGCTTGATCATCCCGACATTTTCCCGCAAGACCTCGGCATAAACCTCGCCGATTTCCCTCTGGCGGGCATAGGAAATGATCTTCCCCATGAGGAGGGTTCCAAGGCCGCAGTGCGTGAGGTTGCTGCGGACCATGGGCGCAAATTCGGCGCGTTTCATATCGGGGTCGGCGATCAGATGCGCGACTCCGAGAATTTCGGCGTCGCGGTGATCGGTGGTGATCAAAACAAACGCCATTTCCCGGTCATAATCGATTTGGGTCATGCGCGCGGCGGTGTGGTGGGACAGGCGGCGGGTCGGCGCAAAAAAGCGCAAGCGCAAATCTTCGGCGCTCATGGCCGCGATCATGGCGTGAAGCGCGGGTTCGTCCTCGGGCCGAATCGGCCGGACCAGCACCGGCGTGCCATCGCGAAGCTGCGCCAACTCTTCCAGTTGCTTGGGATAGGGCTGGATGGCCAAGCGGGCGGTGCCGGGTTGATCCGGCGTCGTGACCCGGATGCGGGCGCCAAGCGCCAACACGCCGCGATGGCTGGCAAATAGCGGGTCGAGGTCCAGCTCCGCAATTTCGGGAAAGTCGGCAACCAGATGGGAAACCTTGATGAGCGCCTGGGCCACGGCGTCGAGATCCACCGCTTTGCGCCCGCGATAGCCTCTCATAAGCCGCCAGACCCGGGTGCGCGCCATCAGGTCGTGGGCGAGGTTCATGTTGAGGGGGGGCAGCGACAGCGCCTCGTCGCCCAGGGCCTTGCCTCCGGTGCCGCCTTGACCAAAGCGCAGCACCGGGCCAAAGAGCCGGTCTTCGCTCATGCCGATCATGAGTTCCTGTGTTTCCCCAAGATCGGCCATGGCTTGAACGGTGAAGGCATCGGCGGTGATGGGCGGCACGAGGTCGGCCGCCTCGGCCAAAAGCCGGTTGGCCGCCGCCAGCACTTCTTCGGGGCTGCGCAAATTGAGCACAAATTTGATGAAGTCGGCGCGATGCCCGATATCGGGCGCTCTTAGTTTCAGCGTCACCGGCTTGTTGATCCGGCGGGCAGCCTCGGCGGCGGC
Source organism: uncultured Rhodospirillales bacterium (assembly GCA_903931735.1). Taxonomy (GTDB): domain Bacteria; phylum Pseudomonadota; class Alphaproteobacteria; order Azospirillales; family Azospirillaceae; genus BOG-933. The sequence goes on along the minus strand of CAIZDL010000124.1, from coordinate 26,372 downwards.
TTCGGGGGTGGTCACCCGGTGGGTCTCGCTAACCTCGATGCCATAGTGCCCGAGAACCTCTAGCGCCTCGGTTTCACTGAGCCAGTGCTGGCCGCTCGCAAGCGCATGTTCAATGATCGCTCGCGCCGCCGCCTCGTTAACCGCGAATTGGTCGGGGACTGAGGGCGGCGTTTCCATCAGGAGTTCCTGGTTGCGATGGAACTCAACCAACTGCAAAAAGCCTCTTATCGCGCCATCGGGGGTCTCGTAGGAGGGGATACGGTTGAGCGCGAACAGCCGCCGGGCTTCGTCCACCGCGCCCTCGCCAAGCCAACTGGTCAGCACCGGGCGCCTGCGGCCGTGAAGTTGGCGTTTGGCGGTTTCGATCACCGCTTGGGCGGCGCCACCGCAATCTCCGGTGGCAGATGGCGCATTGAGCACCAGTACGGCATCGTTGGTGGTGTCGCTCAACACGATATCGAGGGCTTCTGAATATCGTTTGGCGTTGGCATCGGCACCAATATTGATCGGGTTGCCGTGGGACCAGCTTGGCGGCAATGTTTGGTTGAGTTTTTGGACGGTATCGGCGGAGAGCCCGGCCAGCCTTCCGTCGCCATCGATCAGCGTGTCGGTGGCCAGCACGGCGATGCCGGTGCCGTTGGTGATGATCGCCAGCCTTCCGGGGCCAACGGGTATACCGGAAAAGCTGACCCCGGTGCCCAGCGTTTGCACGGCATCGAACAGTTCCGAGAGCCGGTTTACCCGCAAGACACCGGCCCGGCGAAAGGCGGCGTCGTAAACTTCATCCGAGCCGGGTTGCGCCCCAACCCTGGCACTGGCGCGGCAGGTGGCCTCCAGGCTGCGCCCGGCTTTGATCACGATGACCGGTTTGTGACGAGCCGCCGCCCGCGCTGCCGACATAAAGCGGCGGGCGCAGGTTACCGCCTCGATATGCAGCAAAATGGCGCGCACGCTGCCATCGCTGGCTAAAAAATCCATGAGATCGGCGGCCTCGATGTCCACATGGTCGCCGAGGGCGGCAACATGGGAAAAACCGATGCCCCGCTCCCCCGCCCACGCGACGACGGCGCCGACCACCGTGCCGCATTGGCCGATCAGCGCGATGTCGCCTTTGGCCTGGCGCACTTGGATCAGGCTGGCGCTCAGGCCACAGGCCGGGACGATCACCCCTTGGCTGCCGGGGCCAAGCAGGCGCAACCGGTGGGGCTTTGCGGCGTCGATCAGCCGTTGTCTCAGCGCCGGAGACGATTGCCCGCTCTCTCCGCCATCGGAGGTCAGGATCACGGCCCGGGCGCCCCGGGCGCCGAGCTGGTCGATCACCTCGGGTGCTTTGTCCAACGGCGAGCAGACCACCGCCAAATCTGGCGCCATCGGCAGGGCGGCCACGGTGCGGTAGGCGAGAACGCCTTCGACCGCGACATGATCGGCCGAAACCGGCATGATCGGCCCGCGAAAGCCGCCATGAAACAGATTACGCGCCATTACCGCGCCCGGGCAGCGCGGAGTGCCGCCAAACCCGACCAGGGCGATGGTTGCTGGCTGTAGCAGTGCGTCGATGTTGTGAATGGTCATAAAAAGTCCCGCCCAAAGCGCGAGAAAAAGCATCAATGTCAGTCGTCAAGTGATGGTGTCTAGGACCACTTGTCAAGGTGCGGCGCGGTACAATATCGTTCCTAGCCGGATTTTCAACGGTCCTTGCTCACCGGCTGCGGTCTCATAGGCCCTTGACGAACGCCTCGGGCTCCATGAATTATCCCCCAAAGTTGGGGGGCCGCTGTGATGAAGGTCGGTTGAAATGCGTAAACGGTTTGCGTTGGATGAATGGGTTGTCATTCCCATTGGTGAGAAAAAGACGCTATTCGGGCGAGAAGCCGGGAGTAGAAATTTCCGAGTTACCAGTGAAATCGACAAGATGGACGCGACGAATCCGCCTCGCTGGGCGCTTACCGTGAGTGGGAGTCACTATGACTTGTTGAACCGCGCGACGGTGATCAACAAATATGCCTACGCCGCAGCTTTGGATACACTGCTCCAGCGGGGATATACGTCTGAAGATGTCGCCCGGTTCCTGGTTAAGGCAGAGCGCATCGTTCGGGAGTGCAACACCGACGAAGTTATCAGTATGTTTGCGGGGTGATTTTTGGGTTGGGCGTTGCGCGTCGATCAGGGCGCGGTGGGCGGGTTTTCCATGCCTTCGGGTTGGCCCAGTACCACCACCGTGAGTTTGGCTGGGTCGAGCAGGCGTTGCGCCACCCGGCGAACATCGTCGAGGGTAACGGCCTGGATCAGGCTGTTGCGGCGGTTGAGGTAGTCGATCCCCAAATTATCGTGGCGGACCTGGAGTACCAGCCGGGCGATTGCCGTAGACGAGCTGAACTGAAGCGGAAATGAGCCGGTGAGGTAGGTTTTCGCGTCGGCCAGTTCTTTTTCGGTGATGCCGCCATTCGCCATCCGCGCCCATTCTGATTTGATCAGGGCTAGCGCTTCACCGGCTTTGGAGTTTTTGGTCGAGCCGCCCGCGACAACCAGCGCCGCATGGTCAAAGGGGTAGAGATAGCTGTAAACGCCGTAGGTCAGCCCCCGCTTCTCCCGGACTTCTTCGGTCAGCCGCGAGGAAAAGCCGCCGCCGCCGAGCACATAATTCATGACATAGGCGGGAAACCAATCGGGATCGGCGCGCTTAATGCCTTGCTCGCCCAGCATCAGAATCGATTGGGTCATCGGCCGCCGGACCACCAGTGTTTCGCCGCCATGCGTTGGCGTGACTTCGGCCACCGCCGTGTTTACTCCCGGCGGCGGAGAAGCGGGCAGGGCGCCAAACAACTGGTCGAGCGCCGGGGCCAATTGCGCGGGTGTGATGTCGCCGGTCACCGCCACCAGCAGGTGTTCGCGGTTGAAGCTGTCCTTGACATACCCGCGCAGATCATCGGCGCTCAGCTTGCCGACACTCTCGACCGTACCCGAGTCGTCGCGGCCATAGTGATGGTCTGGAAAAATCTGGGCATAAAAAGCGTTGCGGGCTGCTTTGGTCGGATCGGCATCGCTTTGCCGGATGTCGCTGATCACGGCGGCGCGAACCCGCTCAACCGCCTCGGCATCGAAGCGCGGCAGGGTCAGCGACAGAGCCATCAGACCGAAGGCGGTGTCCCGGTGGTCCGATAGAGTCCGCAGTCCACAGTGAAATTCGTCGTTGCCGGTTTGGAAGCTTACCGTGATGGCATCGTCCTGAAGTCGTTTGGCATACGCCTGACTGTCGAGGTCGCCCGCGCCTTCGTCGAGCAAATCGGCGGTAAGATTGGCCAGCCCCTGCTTGCCGGTGGGGTCGATGCCGGCACCTCCGGCAAACGAAAACTCAACCGCGATCACCGGGACCTTGTGATCCTCGATCAACCAAGCCTCGATACCGCCGGGGCTGACGACGCGCTGGATATCGAGGGCGTGAGCCGGGCTCAGACTCGACAGGACCCAGCCAAAGGCAAAGGCCAGGGCAGGGAGGCGGCGGAAGGCGTGCCCCATGGTGTTCACTCCTTAACCTTGGTGGCTTCGGCGGCGTCCGCTACCGGTAACAATTGGCCGGTGACGCCGGCCTCGCCACCAAGCACGGCGCGGGCGGCGGCGTTAACGTCGGCCACCGTAACGGCGGCAATACGGTCGGGCCAGCTTTCAACATCATCGAGATTGCGACCGGTCGCCAGCGCCATACCAATGGCATACGCGGGGCCTTGCAGACTGTCGCGGGCGTACGCATTGGCTGCGAGCATCCGCTTTTGTGCCGTCGCGACCTCGGCCTCGGTCACACCGTCTTTCAGCAATCGGGCGACTTCGGCGCTAAGAGCAGCTTCGGTCTTGTCGATATTACCCCCGGGCACCGGCGTGGCGGAAACTTCCAGAGTCGCGATGCCGCGCATGGTTGGGTTGTAAAGCAATGCCGCGTTAACGGCGACTCGTTGCTCGACCACCAGCGACCGGTTGAGGCGACCGGTCGGACCGCCGCTCATGATTTCGGCCAGCACTTGCAAGGGGTAAGCCTGGCCGACCGCGCCGTGAGTATATGAGGGGGCAAGGACTTCGCGCACCACCGAGGGCTCGCGGATTTCAGGATCGTGCAAAACCAGCCGTCGCTCGGCGGTGAGTGCCGGAACCTCGAATTGATTCCGCTCGGGCACGGTGCGCATTGGCACCGCGCCGTACGTCTTTTCGGCGATGGGTTTCAGCTCGGCCGCATCGATATCGCCGCTCACGACCAGAATAGCGTTGTTGGGGGCATACCACGAGCGATAAAACGCCTCGGCATTTTCGCGGGTGAGGGTCTTGATTTCGTGCTCCCAGCCAATCACCGGCGTGCCATAGGGGTGATTGATATAGAGCGTGGCCTCCAGTTGTTCCGAGAGGCGGTCGCCGGGAACATCATCGGTCCGCTGCCGGCGTTCCTCCATCACAACGTCGCGCTCGGGATAGACCAAGGCATCGGTGAGGCGAAGGTTGACCATCCGGTCCGCCTCCATGGTCATTACCAGTTCGAGCCGGTCGCGGGCAACGTTTTGAAAGAATACCGTGTAGTCGTGGGATGTAAAGGCGTTGTCACGCCCCCCGTTGCGAGCGACAATTTTGGAAAACTCCCCCGGCGCAACTGTCGGCGTGCCTTTGAACATCAAGTGCTCAAGGAAATGTGCGATCCCCGATTGGGTAGGCGGACAATCATAGCCACCAACTTTGTACCACAGCATGTGGCTAACCACCGGGACTCTCCGGTTGGTGACCACCACAACTTGCAGCCCATTGGCCAGCGTGAAGCTCTCGGGGAAATAAACGCCTTTGGCGGTCGCCGGCGCCAAGGGAAGCGTCGTTACAACCAAGGCCAGGGCCGCGAGGGCAAAGACCCCTCCGCCCCGGACGCCAAGTCGGTGAAGCATGTGGAACAAGGGGCGGTCTCCTGCTTCGTAAAAATGGCGCCGGGGCGGCCCCGAGTGAGCGGCCTAGAAAATCCCTTCCAGCGGCGCCTTGCGCTTGCGCTCGATGGTTGGTGTATCGCCCGCGGTAACGGGTTGACCGAGCGCGGCGTTGTCATGCAGGCGCTTGGACTCGCCCGCAGCATCAACCGTCGTATAAGGCTGCTCCTGTTTTTGCCAGAAGATCAACCGGTCAACCCAGCGCTTGTCGGCGGTAATGAGGTTGCGAGTCTCAGCATCAATGGCGGCGCGAATGTCGGGCTGGGCGTTGGCCGCTCCGGCATGGCTGAGCAGCGCCGAGTCTGCCGTGCCAGCGGCAGCGCCGCTGGTGGCGTGCAACCCGGGGCCAAACACGGTATTGGCGGCGGTTTGGGTGGTGGCGACTTCTTGCGGGCGGGCGGCGCCAGGGCGGGGCGGCCGCAAGTTGAAGTCCGGCGGCATACTCAAGGGCGGCCGGGCCACGACCGAAAACTCGTCGGGTGGGGCGTGGTCAAGGCCAAAGGTTTGGCGCCAGCCCCCGCAGCCGGCCAGGACCACCGTACTGGCGGCAAGGCAGACGAGGGATGCCACCCACCGGCGTTGGCCCGAGGGGGGATTTGTGGGTGCGGTCCGTTGCGTCATCCTGCGTCCGTTCCCGTTCATGGCTGAGCCCTAATGGTCTTGGCTGGTCTGGATTGGTTGGTATCCGCCTTCGCAGGCCATATTCAATAGCGCAGAAAGCTTCGCACACTATTACGACATTTCCGACCGGCCAAACAATCCATCAATGAGGATCAGCGTCACGCCGATGGTGATGGCGCTGTCGGCAACATTGAAAGCGGGCCAGTGCCAGGCCCCGGCATGAACGTCGATAAAGTCGGCAACCGCGCCCAGCCGCAAGCGGTCGATGACGTTGCCGACCGCGCCGCCGATCACCAGCCCCAGCCAACACGCCGCGCTCATCCTCGAGTCGTAAACGAGCCAGACCACCAGCAGGGCGACCACCGCCAGCGCAACCCCGGTCAGCACATATGGCATCACCTGACCGGAAAACAGGCCAAAGCTGATACCCCGATTCCAGGTTATGACCAGATTGAGCCAGTCGGTCAGCTCGATGGCCCGGGGTGGCTGCATCACCACGGCCACGACATACCATTTTGCCGCTTGATCAAGCACCGTTACCAAGCTGGCAATCCCCAGTCCCAGCGCCAGCCGCTCTCCTGCCCGTCGCCCTCTTGTCCGTCTCATGCCACGGCCTCGATGCAGCGCGGGCACAGTGTGGGGTGGTCGCTATGACGGCCGACATCGGGCAGCACCTTCCAGCACCGGTCGCATTTGGCGCCCGATGCCAGTTCCGCAACGGCAGCCACGCCCGGAACATCGTCAAGGGTGAAGGCGTTGTCGGGGGCGGGAGCGGTGGTCACGCGGATGCTAGAGGTGATGGCCACATCGTGAAGATCGGCGGTGGCCAGCAATACCGCAGTTTCGGCATCGACATACACCAGTGGGTCGGCCTGGAGCGATGAGCCGAAAACCTTGTCGGCCCTTGCGCGTTCCAGCACACCGGTAACCACCCGGCGTACACCCCGGATCACGTCCCAGCGCCGGGCCAGCTTATCGTCGCGCCACAAACCGGGAACTTCGGGGAAGGTGCGCAAATGTACGCTGTCTTCATCGCCGTTCACACCGGCTGGCCGCGCCAGCCACGCTTCCTCGGCGGTAAAACACAAAATGGGCGCCAGCCACGCGGTGAGGCAGGAAAAGAGCGTACTCATCACCGTACGTACCGAGCGGCGGCGCATCGAGTCCTGGCGGTCGCAATAGAGCGCGTCCTTGCGAACGTCGAAGTAGAACGCCGAAAGTTCGACCGAGCAAAAGGTGTGCAGGGCGGTAAAGAGACTGTGAAAGTCGTAGGTCTCGATGTACCGATGTACGTCTGTGTCCAGCTCGGTCAACCGATGTAAGACCCAACGTTCCAGCTCGGGCATGGCGGCGGTGTCGGTCACCCGTTCCGCTTCGGTGAAGCCATCAAGGGCGCCGAGCAGATAGCGCAAGGTGTTGCGCAGGCGTCGGTAAAGATCGGCCTGAAACTTGATGATTTCCGGGCCGATCCGCATATCGGCCGAATAGTCGCAGCCGACCACCCACAGGCGCAAAATGTCGGCGCCTTGCTGGTCATACACCGCTTGGGGGGCGGTGACGTTCTTGAGGGACTTGGACATTTTCCGGCCTTGCTCGTCGAGCACAAAGCCGTGGGTCAGCACGGTGTCATACGGCGCCCGGCCCCGGGTTCCGCATGATTCCAGCAGCGAGGAGTGAAACCAGCCCCGATGCTGGTCCGAGCCTTCAAGGTACAGGGTTGCGGGCCACGCCAGCTCGTCCAGCCGGTGTTCCAGCACAAAAGCGTGGGTCGAGCCGGACTCAAACCACACATCGACGATATCCAGTACCTGATCGAAATCATCGGCCTTGTACGTGTCGCCGAGGAAGTCTTGGGCCGGGCGCGCAAACCAGGAATCCGAGCCTTCCCGCTCAAAGATCGACGAAATACGCTCCAGCACAGTGGGGTCGGCCAGCGGCTTGCCATCGGCCTTGGCGGTGAACAGCGCAATGGGTACGCCCCAGGCGCGTTGGCGGCTGATGCACCAGTCGGGCCGGCTGGCGATCATGGCGGAGATTCGGTTGCGGCCCTGGGGCGGCACCCAGCGGGTATCTTCGATTGCTTTTAGCGCCGTTTCCCGCAGCGCGTTTCGCTGCATTGAAATAAACCATTGGGGCGTGGTGCGGAAAATCAGCGGCGCTTTCGAGCGCCACGAGCAGGGGTAGGAGTGGGTCAGCGATCCGCGCGCGAGCAAGCCGCCCTTGAGCGCAATGGCGCTCAGCACGGCGTTGTTGGCATCGCCCGGTTTGCCATACGGGGTGTAAACAGTGCGGCCGGCGAACAGGGGCACCCGGTCGAGGAAGCGCCCGTCTTCGCCAACGGTTTCAGGGACCTCGATGCCCCATTTTTTGCCGAGAAAAAAGTCGTCCTCGCCGTGGCCCGGGGCGATGTGGACAAAGCCGGTGCCGGTTTCGGTGGTGACGAAATCCCCCGGCAGCAACGGCACCTCAAAATCGTAGCCATCGCCCCGCAGTGGGTGGTGGCAAATGGTGCCGGCCAGCGCCTCGCCCGGCAGGCGGTGCAGCAGGTTCCAGTCGGTGATGCCGGCGGCGGCGGCGGTGGCGGCAGCCAGTTCCGCACACACAACCAGCGTTTCTCCGGGCTCGGCCAAGCTGCCCTCGGCTACGGTATTAACGCGGAAAACCCCGTACTCAAAGGCGTGGCCGTAGGCGATGGCGCGGTTGCCGGGCAGGGTCCAGGGCGTGGTGGTCCAGATCACCACCTTGGCCCCGGCCAGTTCCGGCCGCGACGGCTTGATCACCGGGAAGCGGACGTTGACGGTGGTTGACACATGATCGTGATATTCGACCTCGGCATCGGCCAGTGCGGTTTTCTCGACCACCGACCAAAGCACCGGACGGACACCCTTATAGAGACCACCATTGACCAGGAACTTGTGGATTTCCCGAACAATTTGCGCCTCGGCGGCGTTGGTCATGGTGGTGTAGGGCCGCTTCCAATCGCCGCCCACCCCCAGCCGTTGGAACTCGGCCGCCTGTATGTCGACCCACTTCTGGGCAAACTGCCGGCATTCAGCGCGGAATTGCAGGATCGGCACCTGATCTTTGTCGCGCCCGGCCTTCCTGTACGTCTCCTCGATCTGCCATTCGATTGGTAAACCGTGGCAATCCCAGCCCGGCACATAGGTGGCGTCGTAGCCCATCATCTGCCAGGAGCGGTTGATCACATCCTTCAGGATTTTGTTGACCGCGTGGCCGATATGGATATTGCCATTGGCGTAAGGGGGGCCATCGTGAAGAATAAACTTCCGCCGCCCTGCCGCGGTTTCCCGCAATTTCCGGTCAAGGCCGATGTCGGCCCAGCGTTTCAGCAGTTCCGGCTCTTTGGTAGGAAGCCCTCCCCGCATGGGAAAGTCGGTTTTCGGCAGGAACACGGTGGAGCGATAATCACGAGACATGAGGCGGGACTGTCGGCAGGGGAATGGGGACGCAAAACGCGACGCGCAATGGTAGCAGCGCTGAGCAGCGTGTCAAAGCGGGAATATGAGCGCGAGGGGGCCGAATTTTTCCTCGCCGTTCATTCCGCCGTCAAATTTTGCGCCCTGTTTTGCCAACCCCTTGATTTTTACCGATAAGAGGGCCGCCTTTAGTGTCGGGAGGGCCGGCCATCCCACAACAGCAATTCCACCGCGAACACGATTCCCAGAATGACGATTAAGGTGTTCATCGGTTATCTCCCGGGTTGCAAAAAAATGAAGCACCGCTTTGGTGCGAAAAATTGTGGCATCGCCACCCGGTCCTTTTCCTTGGCGGTTTCCATCGTCATGACAGAGTAACCCTCCTCTTGGGGAATGAACGTGATGGCGGTCACTCTTATTCCAAAATAAGCAAGAGCCGTGCCGCAATGGCCAAATGGCGTTTTTTCACCGTTTTTTGGTGCAGCCGGGCGTGATCCGGCAGGAATTGGCCGGCGTGGACGGGCAATTCCTGCCGCCCGGCAGTCTTGGCGCATATCTCAATCGTTTTTGTTCAACTTGACCGATTGCGGGGCGGGGGGCATCGTGCGCCGCTGGCGGGAAACGGGTGGCGGGGGATAATGATGGCGGGAGCGGGGCGCAAGCGGGTGGTGTTGGGCGGACTTGTCGCCGCGGCTCTGCTTGGGGCGGGAAGCGCCGGCTGGGATTGGTGGACGGAGGGCCGGTTTATCGAGGCGACCGATGACGCCTATGTTCTGGCCGATATCGCGTCGATCAGCGCCAAGGTTTCGGGGTATGTCCGCGAGTTGCCGGTCGCCAACAACCAGCAGGTGAGGGCCGGCGATGTGCTGGCGGTGTTGACCGATACCGATTATCGCGCCCGTGTCGATCAGGCGGCGGCGGGTGTGGCGGCGCAGCGGGCGGTCTTGGCGACCAACGATGCCCGGCTGGCGTGGCAACGGTCGGTGATCGGGCAAAATCGGGCGGCGGTGCTTTACAGTGAAGCCGAGTTGCGCCGAACCACGCTCGAACTGGAGCGGGCGCGGGTGTTGGCCTCTGACGCTTGGGCGACCCGGCAACGGCTGGAAACCGCAACCGCGGATCAGGCGAAAGCGGCGGCGCAACTGGGCGGCGCCCGGGCAGCGTTAACCGCCGAATCCGATCAGCTTGGCGTGCTTCAGGCGGTGCGTCACGAAACCGAGGCGGCGCTGGCTCAGGCCCAGGCCCAATTGGTGTTGGCGGAGGACGATCTCGGCAATACCGTGATCAGGGCGCCGCTTGATGGCGTGGTTGGCAATCGGATGGCGCAACTTGGAGTTTTAGCCCGGCCCGGCGCCCAGTTGATGGTGGTGGTGCCCTTGGGCTCTCTTTATGTGGACGCCAATTTTAAGGAAACCCAGCTCCGGCATATTCGGTTGGGGCAAACGGCGCGGGTCATGGTCGATGCCTATCCCGACCTTGTTCTTGTTGGCCGGGTTGGCAGTTTTGCGCCGGCCAGCGGCTCGCGGTTCAGCTTGTTGCCGCCCGAAAACGCCACCGGCAATTTCACCAAAATCGTTCAGCGCGTGCCGGTGCGGATTTTGTTTCCACCGACCGAAGGGTTGCGGCCCGGGCTTTCGGTGGTGGTGAGGGTTGATACTCGGGGAGGCGGTTGAGATGGCCCCCCGGCAAGTCACTCTGCGGGAGTGGGCCGGATTTATGACCATGGTGCTCGGGATGTTCATGGCCATCCTCGATATCCAGATCGTTTCCAGCTCTCTTTCTGAAATTCAGGCCGGGCTTTCGGCCAGTGCCGACGAGATTAGTTGGGTTCAAACATCGTATCTGATCGCCGAAGTGATTATGATCCCGTTTTCGGGGTTTTTGTCGCGTCTTTTGTCGACTCGTGTTTTGTTTTCGATATCATGCGCTGGGTTTACGCTGATGAGCCTCGCCTGCGCCTTTTCCAGCTCGCTTGGTGGTATGGTGGTGTTTCGGGCGGCACAGGGGTTTATTGGCGGTGCGATGATTCCCACCGTGTTCTCGACCTCTTTTTTGTTATTTCCGTTGGAAAAGCGGCCGATGGTCGGCGTCGTTATGGGGCTGGTGGCGACGATGGCGCCCACCTTGGGGCCAACTCTTGGTGGCTGGCTCACTCAGCATTATTCATGGCACTGGCTCTTTTTGATCAATGTCATCCCCGGAATGTTCGTCACGGTGATGGTCTGGAAGTTTGTTCATGTCGACCATCACGATTACTCGTTGCTGAAAGGCTTTGATTGGCTCGGGTTGTTTTTTATGGCGCTGTTTTTGGGTAGCCTCGAATATGTTGCCGAAGAGGGGCCGCGCTACGAATGGCTTGACGATCCGACGATTTTGACCTTGGCCGTGGTGATGACTGTTGCGGGGGGATTGTTTTTTTGGCGGGTTTTGGTCGCTAAAAATCCAGTCGTTCAGTTGCACGCCTTTGAAGATCGCAATTTTGCTTTTGGTTGTATTTACAGCTTTATTCTGGGGATCGGGCTTTATGGCTCGGTCTATTTGATGCCGTTGTTTTTAGCTCAGGTTCGAGGGTTGAATAGCCTTCAGATCGGCGAGATTATGGTGGTGACCGGCGCGTTTCAATTCTTGTCGGCACCGCTCGCGGGCGTTCTTTCCAAGCACATGGATTTGCGCTTGATGATGGCGTGCGGCTTTGGGCTGTTTTCGTTCGGGCTGTGGGAGAACGGGCAACTCACCGCCGATTCGGATTTTTGGGAGCTGTTTTATCCCCAAGCGTTGCGGGGTGGGGCGTTGATGCTGTGTTTTATACCAATCAACACCCTCTCGCTTGGGTGTTTGCCACCCGATAAGCTGAAGAATGCCAGCGGTCTTTATAATTTAATGCGAAATCTGGGCGGCGCCATTGGGCTTGCGGCGATCAATACTTTGGTGTTGCATCAGGCGGCGTTGCATTACAATCGGCTGGGCGAGCAATTTAATCTGGCGCGGCCGGTTGTTCAAGGCATGGTCGAGCAGCTTTCTGCCCGTTTTGATGCCATGGGGCAGATTGCACCCGATGGTATGGCGATGAAAATGTTGGCGCAACTCCTTAAACGCGAAACTTTGGTTTTAACCTATGGCGACTGTTTGATCGTGATGGCTGGGGTGTTCCTCTTTGGGCTGATCACGATGCCGATGATTCACAAGCCGCGTCAGGCTGGTGCGGGTGAAGGGCATTGACCAGTTTGAACAACAGCGCCGAAGCGGTCAGCGCCGCCCACCACGAATCGGTGGTGATCTCGAAGTTCAACCAAGAAATGGTGAGGGCGGAGCCAATGGCGGCATAGGCAAAGGGCTGGGTTTCGGCCGGCAGCTTTCGCCAAACGCGCCATAGCACCAGCCCGAGGAATATGAGGGCCAGCGTCGCGCCCACCGCCCCGGTTTCCAGCCACAACTCCAGCCATTGATTGTGGGGATAGATGCCGGCGATATCGACAAAGCGGTACGTTGCCAGTTCCTCAGGCCGGATCGGAACGGATTTTGCCGACAAAAGCCCCCAGCCAAATATGGGCTGGTCGAGGATGCGGGCCGAGGTGTAATCCCAAATTTCCAGGCGGTGCAGGCCGCTGGGTTTGATATAGGGCCGGAGTTCTTCGCGGGAGGCGGAAAGCAGGCGCAGCATAAACGGCAGCGCTGCGACCAGCGCCGCCACCACCGTAAACAGGCACGGCGCGGTGGCGTTGCGCAGCAGCGCCGCAAGGCCGAGCAGCACAACGCCCATGAGCAGGCCCACGGCGCCGGTGGTGCTAAGCCCAACGACCACGGCGATTATTATCAGCGCGGCCACCGCTATGGTAGCGCGCCAGTTCCGTTGAGCCACGGTGTAAGCCAGCACCGGCCACGTGATCAGCACCAGATAATCAATACCCCGGCTGTATTTATTGCCATCAAGACCGGCCAGCCCTTGAATGCGGTATCCAAGGCAGGTGTCGAGGCAGAGCAACGCCACCCCCGCTCCGATGAACCAGGGCATCAGCCGGATTAAGGCGCGGCCGGGGCCGGTTTCGAGCGGTGGAATGCTCAGGGTGATCAGCGCCCCGGCCAGGATCAGGGTGATTTGCCCTGCCGCGCGCATGGTGGTGGCCGGCACGACCGACCAGAGCGTACTCGCCCAGCACAGCGCGACAAAGACCAGGGCGAGCGCGGCGAATTGGCGATCGATGGCGGGCGGGCACCGATCTTTCAGCCCGGTATAGAGCGCGAGCAGGCCCCCCAGCCCAAACACCAGGGCCGCATATAGCGGCCCCACCGCGAGCCCCACCACCGGTAACGCCAGCAGCATCGCCGAAAACAGCACAATCGGTGGTGATGAGCAGGAGAGAAGAAAGCGTGCTGGTCGCGCGGCGCTCATGGGATTTCCGGGTTGGTTCGTTACGATCGTGTGAGGTTCACTGTAGCGGAGGGCTGGCCGGGCGCAAGGTTGTCGTGGCGAGGAGGGCGCCAACGGGGGCGGCTTTCAGCGAAATCATCGAGCCATCGCGCCAGGACCTCACAAAATCGCCGTAGTAAGGCGAGAGGGGGTTGCCCGATTGGCCGGTGGCGATGACGAACAACGATTGGTCGAGATCGGCGAGGTCATAAACGGCGCGAAACCCCGGCCCATGAATATCGGCAAATGGCGCGCTCTCGCTGCCGACCAGGCTGCCGCCCTGGTTGAGGGTGAAGGCGTCGCCATCGGTTGCGGTCCCGATGGAAAACAGAGTGCGCAGGCCGGGAATTTGATCAAGCAGGGGATGGGCGAACGCCGCGCGGTGTTCATCCCCCCAGCTCCAGCGCGCCGGGTCTTCGCCATAACGCTCGCTCAATTCCAGCACCGTTGCTTCAAGGCTGGAGCGCAAAAGCTCGGAGCAGGATCGGGAATGAGGGTGGCCGGGGTGGTCGCACCAACTCGGGGCGCTGGTCAGAACCCGTTCGATCACCTGGGGGTGCAGGTCCCAGTAGTCGCGGAACATCGCGCCCAGCCGTTCGGCGAATATCTCCCGGTTCAGTTGACGCAGCCACCAGGAAAAGATTAACGGCGCCGGCAGGTTGCGTGCGGCTTGAAAATTCCAGGCCCGGAGCTGCAAGACCGCCTTTTGCGCCACGCGCGACAGCGCCTCGGTCTCGATACCCGGTTGGGGGAGTATCAGGGGCAGCAGGGTGCGGGCGGGCAGGGTCACGATATCCCGTTGCATGGCAACGCTGGCGGCCACCGATTGGGGACCCGCCCGGTCGAGAAGGGTTGTGATGCGCTGCGCCCGCGCCGGCTCGGGCCAGCGTGCCGCCAGCAAAAAGGGATAGTCCGGCCCAACCGGGGCGTTGTTGGCGTTGGCAAAGCGCCCTTGCGGCGGATTAACCGCCTGGGGCAGATTTTCAAACGGGATAACGCCGGTCCAGTCCCAAACGCCGGTCCAGCCGGGCGCGGGCAGCAAGCCGTTGCCGCGCGCCCGCACCGGCACCACGCCGGGCGAAATGAAGCCGATGGTGCCCCCGGTATCGGCGAACACAAAATTGAGTTGCGGCGTTTGATGAAGTCGGAGCGCGTCGGTAAAGCTGCCCCAGTCGCGGGCGCGGTTCAGGCGGAACAGCGCCTCGGTGCTGGTATCGCGGTCTGAAAGCCCGGTGAAGGCGAGAGCCAGCACATAACCGGGGGCGGCCTTGGTGTTGGCGAGCGGGCTGTCTTCGGGCAAAATCGGGCCGTGGCGGCTGGAGCGGATAACCAGGGTTTGGCTGGAGCCATCCCGGAGCTTGATCGTTTCGGTGCGGGTTTCAAACGAAACTGCGCCGAGCTGGGTTTGGTAGCGCGTGGAGTCGTCTGGGGCGAGGCGCTCGACAAAGGTATCTTGGGTGTCGCTGCCGGTGGAGGTGGCGCCCCAGGCGATGGTGGTGTTATGTCCGAGAATGTGAAAGGGCATTCCGGGCACGGTAGCGCCGGCCAGTGTCAGTTCTGGCGTGTCGATGCGCGCGAGATACCACAGGATCGGCGTTTGAAGGCCAAGGTGGGGGTCGTTGGCCAGCACCGGCTTGCCCGATGAGCTGTGCGCCCCGTCGACCACCCATTCGTTGGAAGCGGTGTTGGGACCAAGCGGCTCCGGCAGGGCCTTGGCAACGCTCTCGGCCAGCGCCGCCAGATGAACTTCGGCATCGCCGGTTTTTGCGGCCAGCGTGGCCGGTCCCGAGTCGGCCGGGAAAAGGTCGTTTAATTGCTGGGTGGTCAAAACCGCCGCCAGCCGAGCGCGCAGCAGTTCCTCGCGGAAATTACCGCTGAGCTGGAGCGCCTCCAGTTTGGCCCAAACGAGGCTATCGGCCGGTTGCCAGGGTTCGGGACGATAGCCAAGCATCTGAAATTCGATCGGCAGCGGCCCTTGCCAGGTTTCTATCGCGTGATTTACCCCGGCTGCGTAAACATCGAGAGCGTGGCGCACTTCAGGGGCGAGGGCGGCATAGCTGGATAAGGCCAGCCGATAAAGGCCAAGAGTGCGCATCGAGCGGTCGGAGCGCAGCGCCCATTTTCCGGCGACACCGGGCATGATCTCGGCCAGCCGGCCCGCCCCGAGTCGGCGGGTCATATCCATTTGCCACAGGCGGTCTTGGGCGTGGACGAAGCCGAGCGCAAAATAGGCGTCGGCCATGGAGCCGGCTTGAATGTAGGGCACGGCATGAAGATCGCGGATAATCTTGACCGGTGCGCTAAGGGTGCTTGCCGTTAACGTCCGGCCATAATCGGGCAGCCCCCCGTGCAGCCACTCCCGGCCCCCAAACAGCACCAGAGCCGGCACAATCAATATGATCACGGTGGACCAGATGGCGAGGCGTTTCACCCTTCGCATGAACTTTCTTCACCCCCGCCGGCGCGAGACAATTCGGTGATCATCGGTGCTGATCTTAGTCGTCGGGGCTGGTGTTCGCCGGGCGGTCGGGGTCGCCCTCCTGATCGTCTCCCGAGCGGTAGTCTTGCAGCCGGGTGGCGCGCAGGCCGCGCACGCCGTGACTGTCGATCAAGCGCTGCCACGAGAGAAATTCTTCCATGGAAAGGGAATAGCGCTGACAGGCATCGTCGAGGCTGATCAGGCCGTTGCGGACGCCGGCCACAACTTCGGCTTTGCGGCGCATGACCCAGCGTTTGGTGTTCGTCGGCGGCAGGTCTTGTTCGGTCATGGGGGGGGGACTCGAATAGTCGTCATCCTGCGCCCGGTGGGCTGAGGGCGAGCGCTCAGCAGGGGATGATTTTTCCAGCGCGCTCTTCGGGTCAAAGCCGCGAGATGCGCCAGAGGCGATCAAGCTGGGCGATGCGGAGGCGTTGCTGCGTAAGGCGTGATTACGGAAACTGTCATTACGGGAAGTGTCATTACGGGAAGACATGGGGGCTCTCCACCCAGCCAGTGAACTCTTCGCAATGGCGAGAGCGTAATCGGTAGCATTTAATAAATAGCTAAATTCCCCCTGCGTCAGGGTGTCTCGCAAAAAATTAACGCTGGGATTACGACCGCACGGCCAGCACGTCGGTGAGGTTAACTTGGTTGTTGCCAAGGTTCAGCACCGTGCCGGTGCTGCTGCTCTCAACGCCGGTCACGGTGCCGGTGGTGCGCGGCACCGGAATGATCGAGGTCGAGTCGATGCCATTGTTGGTCGCGGTGATTGAAACGGTATAGGTGCCGTCGGTCAGGGCGTTGCCGCTGCTGTCCTGCCCGTTCCAGGTGGTGCGTTGAATGCCGGTGGTCCCCACGCCGGCCATGGTGTTTACCAGGGAGCCAGCGCTGTTGAGAATATCGATGCGCACCCCACTCGCGGTCTCGGGCATGTCGTAGGCGATTTGGGCAACGCCGCCGGAAAGGCTGATGTTGTCGCCGGCGGCCTCGATGGTCCGTCCAATGTAGCTGACCCCCGACGCCAGCCCTGCGGTTGGCTGGGCCGCGATCAGCTTGTCGAGCCGGCTGTTGGTGCCCGCCTGTTGCTCCACCTGGGAGAACATGGCGAGCTGGTTGGTCATTTGGGTGGTGTCCATCGGGTTGCTGGGGTCCTGGTTTTTCAACTGGGTGGTAAACAGGGTCAGGAACTCGCTGAAATTATAGTTGAGCGCCGCCGTCGCGTCAGTCCCACTTGTGCTCGCGCTTTGGTTGATAAGCGGGTTGGCGGCCAGATTGGTGGTCGAGGCGGAGGTGGAAAGCAGGCTGCTGGTGGTCATGGCGGGTCTCCACGAAAGGCGCAGGGGAAGCGAATGCGGGGGGCTCAGATCCGAACGTCGATCCGGCCAGGGGCGACTTGGTAGCGGCGGATCACCACCTTTTGGTCGGCGGGGGCGGCGCTTTCCCCTTGGGCGGTGTGGTGGCCGTTGCGCGCGGAGCGGTTGCCGTCGCCTTGAGTGTCCGATTGGTTGGAGCCTTGGCCCCCTTCGCCCCGCAGGTTGAAGTTGAGGCTGCCGCTATCGGTTTGGAGCCCGGCATCTTGAAGCGCCTTTTCCAGGCTGCGTTGATCGCGCTGAAGCAGTTCCAATGTTTGTGGACGGTCGGCGGTGATGGTCGCGCTAACCAGTCCTTGTTGGTCGATATCGAGCTTGATATCGATTCGGCCCAACTCTTCCGGGCGCAACTGCATGGTAATGGAGCCGTTGCCATCTTTTGCGCTGTGCTGAAGCTGAATGGCAACCTGATCGGTCGCGCCGGCCGCCATGCCCGGCCGGGCCGAGCGTACCGAGGCGAGGGTACCGGCAAAGTCCGAGCCGCTGGTTGGGCGGGCGCTATCGATGGTCCCGGCCATTTGGGAGCCATCGGGAACGCGGGTGCCGGCCCCGCTGGGCGAGCCGCCGGACCCGCGTTCGCCCGCAAGGCCGCCATTGGCGCCCGATCCGGCGTCCCCGGCTTCGGTTGCCGCCACCGCCTGCACGAGCTGGGTCGCGGCGGTTTGCGGTGTGGCCTCGCCGGGAGCGCGCCCTAAACCGAGTTTTGCCTGAGCGCCAGACGCGGTGCTGCCGGCTAAACCCGCCGTTGACTCTGCGAGCGCCGTCATTGGGTCTTGGGCATCGGCGGCGGTGCTGTTGGCGGTGTCATCGAGGGCGCCTGCGAAAACATCTCCCGCGGTAAGAGCGGCTCCGGCCTTTCCCGCTTGGTCGGCGTTCACACCTTTATCATGCGGCCCGGCTTTGCCGGCCGGACCCTGGAGACCTTTGGCGGCTCCGCCCGGCCCCTTCAGCCCCGCGCCTTCCGTTGCTTGGGCTTGCTTGACGGCCAGGAGCGGTTGGGCGGCCATGGGCATCACCGCAAGAATCGGGTCGGCAGCGTCGCCTTGCTCGGGCACCGTGCTATCGGTGGCGGTTTGATCGTTGATGGTTTGGCCGGCGTCGGAGCTGTCTGCGGCGCTGGTATCGTCGGGTGCGGTCGCATCTTTGGCGGTGCTGGCATCATCATTGGCTTTGTCGGCTTTGCGCGCTTTGCCGGCCTTTTCGTCCTTGCCGGCTTTGGCCGCTTTGTCTTCCCGGTCGGCGTTGCCGGCCTTGGACGGAGAGCGGGCGTGGCTGGCCGGTTTTGCCGGGCGATTGGTTGGCGTCCGCGCGCTGTCGTCGTCGTGGCTGACTTTAGCCGGAGGGGCGTCGTCGTTGGAGGCCGCGCTTTGGTCGGCGGGGCTGTCGGCCCGGGATGAGTAATCCGGCGCCGGGCGAGGGTCGGCGGGCACGGTTTGGGTGGTCAGTGTGGGCAACTGCGTTGAACGCGCCAAATGGCCAGCCTGAAAGGCTTGGCTTCCCGCATACTGGCTGAAGAGTGAGGCAAAAACGTCGCTCGATTTGGTGGAAGCGGCGTTCGAGGTCGTTCCAGAGGCCGGTGAGGCCTGAAGGGAGCGAGCGTAAATTCCCAATGCTGTATCCATGGCGGTGGCACCCATTTCCCGTGATGGCGGATCTAAAGCAAGGCCCGGGCCAATCGGGAACGTTACGCTATCTTATTGTATTAACTGGTATATTCCTGCGGGTTATTGAAGTGGCGATCGGGGGCGTGTTGGATTGTCCGGCAGATAGCGCCGGTTCGTCCCGGCAATTCATGCCGAGAGGGGGCGTTGGTCCTTTCATCGTGGCGCCGATATGCGTATCACTTCAGGCAGCAGAGCTAGGAGAACCCCATGGGCAGCCGGAATTGGCCGAGGGCGCGCGTTGGGACTGTTGCGGCGTTCATTGGCGCAACCGGGGTGGCTGTGCTTGCGGTGATGGCGTGGCCGCTTGCGTCGCTAGGCGCAGAACCCGAGGGACGGGCCGTGTTCGAGCGGGATTGCCGTCCTTGTCATACGGTCGTCAGGCTCCGCAATCATGTTGGTCCCAGCCTGTTCGGCGTGGTCGGGCGCACGGTAGGCTCGATTTCCAGTTTCGTATATTCGGGCGCGCTGCGAGGCTCGGTGCTCATTTGGAGCGAATCGTTCCTGGATCGATTTCTCCGCGATCCCCAGGCCGTGCTGCCCGGCACCGCGATGCGCTTTCCCGGCCTTTCCGATGCTGGCGAACGAGCCGCCTTGATCGCCTATCTTAAGGGGCTTTAGGGCGGCGGTGGCCGATGCTCATGTTTGGTATTAGCATCTCCCCAGACTTTGCTGAAATTTCGGCATAAATTGCCATAGTAGGCAGATATTGCCGGGCAAAAAATTCCCAAAGCGAAACTGCCGGGCAAACTGTTGCCGAGTTTACTTAAGGTTACAGATAAGCGTCCGCGCATAACCTCTGGCATGTCTGTTGCTAGACCGAGTGAAAGACAGCGTGTTTGTCGTCACAAGGTTATGTGCAGGAGGCCAGGTATGCGACTGAATACTTATCGGGTAACATCTGGGTTCGCCCCTTCTATCCGCCGGATGCCGGCGAAAAAGAATGTATCGTGGGATGCGATCTGGCGAACGCTGGCCGTGGTTGCGACGATGTTTTTATCGTTCTTTGGGGTCTATGAACTCGATCATTATTGGAATGGCGACCAGAGCGGGGCGAGTTCCATGTCCTCACAGTCTTATGGGCCGTCAATCAATTGGGGCGGTCATCATTGATGGCGAGAATTTAAACCATAGAGGGATAATCTGAGCAAGAAGCTCTGTTTCAGATTATCCCCCATTTGCGCCGGACTGAAAAATATCTTGCCGAGGCGGTGTTCCATGTCCACCATCTCGCTTATTGCTGATATAACGGGGCCGATAACATTTTTGCAAAGTCGGAGGGGGGCGATGGAGCGAGGTCGCGCTGATTATCAGCCGTTTAGCGTCGTTGTGATCGAGGATCAGGCGTTTGTGCGCAAGACCATCGTGCAATTGCTTGGGCAACTGGGATTCGGGCGCATTGGCGAGGCGGACGAGGGCGAGGCTGGCCTTGCGGAATGTCGGCGGTTTAACCCCGACATTATCGTTTGCGATATCGAAATGCGGCCGGTTAACGGGCTGAACTTTTTGACCCGGCTGCGGGCGTCGACGGAAATTCGCAACCCGCGCACTCCGGTGATCTTTTTAACCAAGCACACCGAATCCGAAATCGTTAAGCAGGCGATGGCGTTGGGTGTGAACGCCTTCGTGGTCAAGCCGCCGACTCTGCCGGCGCTGCGCGAACGGATCGATCGCTACCTGTTTCCAGGCTGAAGGTGTTCGCGCTCCGGGCCTCTCACGCCCCCGCCGGTCGGCGGCGGGCTGAGAGCCTGTTCAGAACGGCCCTGAGGCAACGCCCCTGAGGCCTAATGGCCTGGCCCGCTGTCTTTTTTGTTGCCGGAGAAGCGGCCGACATTGCCCAGCATTTGCTCAAGAAACGACAGGTCTTTGCCGGCCGTCGGCGTGGTGCGGTCAATAATCGCGACATCGACTCCGGTGGTGGCGTCGAGTTTTTCGATCTTTTGGACGACTCCGGCATCGCCGAAATGCATCACCAGCACTTGCCGGTCTACGACGGTAGGCGGATAAAACGCCACCTTTTCAGTCCGTTGTCCGACGTAGTACCAGACATTGGGATCAAAGGTGCCAACAGCGGTGGGGGTGCCGAGAATATCGGCGATATCTGCCTTGCGGCTGATGCCCTCGTGGATCTGCTCCAGCCGTTCGGGTTCGACAAAATTGCCGTGGACTGCCACGATTGGCGCGCAGGCCGAGGCGGTCGAAATCAGGAGACTGATGGCGAACAATTTGACAGTGGTCGATCCGGTCATGACAATCGACACTCTTATGGTGAACGGTGGGGTGAAACGGTGGGGCGCACGATACGGGTTGGGCTCGGCCCCGACAATCGCACCGCTCGGTTTGACCTGTCAACCGGATCGCAGACAAGATTGCGAGTGTGACGATGATAGCCTTCTTGAAGCGCATTTTTTCAAGTGGTGGCCGTGGCGATAAGGTGGCGCGCTGCTACAGCCAGATCGTGGAGCAATCCCGGCGTCCCGAGTTTTATCTGGAGGGTGGCGTTCCCGACACCCTCGATGGCCGTTATGAAATGCTGGCGCTCCAGGCATTTTTGGTGGTCCACCGTTTGAAGCGCCAAGGCGAACCGGCACGGTTGTTTTCCCGCGATCTTTTCGAGGGCATGATCGCCGATATGGATCGCACCGTGCGCGAGATGGGGGTGGCCGACATGGGGGTGCCGCCCCGGGTCAAGCGCATGGCCCAGGGCTTTAACGGCCGCATCCATGCCTATGATCAGGGCGTCGCGGCGGCGGGGGACGAGGTTTTGCTGGCCGCGCTCGATAATAATTTGTTCGGCACTGTGCTGGAAACGGCGCCCGAGATGTTGGTGCGCATGGCGGCTTATGTTCGGCTCGCGGTAACCGGGCTTGCGGCCCAGCCGTTGGAGTCGATCCTGGCCGGGCAGGTGGATTTTCCAGCATTTTCCGGCATAAAGGGAGGGAGCGTAGAATGAAACCAACCGAATATCCGGCCGTGCCGCCGCCCGAGTTTTCGCGGGTTGTGGTGGCCGAGTCTTTGCCCGGCGATCAAATCGTGCGCGAGATCGAGGCCAGCGTTGCCGAATGTCGGGCCTTGGCGGTGCGGTTTCGTCTGGAGGCGGTGCTCTGCCTGCGCGCCACCGTCCACCTGGCCCGCCTGCGTGGCCGGGAAAGCGGGATGGTGCGGGTTTCGGGTACGGTATCGGCGGAGGTGGTGCAGGCTTGCGTTGTGACCATGGAGCCGGTGCCGGCCAGCGTCTGCGAGTCGTTTAGTGCATTGTTTTCGCCCGATATTACCGAGGAAGAGGCGGATATCGCCTTCGACCCTTTCGCCGCCGAAGAGGATCAGCCCGAACCGATGGCCGATGGCCTGATCGATATCGGCGAACTGGTGGCTCAGCATCTTTCGTTAGCCCTCGATCCTTACCCACGCGCGCCCGGAGTCGAATTTTCCGGCTTCGACGACGACGAGCGCGCGGGCGGGGTGAGCCCCGGTTCGGCGGCCGAGGAGTCCTCGTCCAACCCATTTGGCGCCCTTGCCGGGCTAAAGCTTCGGCAATGAAGGGGTGCTGTCCTTTATCGCGGGTCGGTGCGGGATATCGCTTGCCCTCGGGTCATAATGGCTGTATTGAATCGCCGGTGTGACGGGGCGGCCCTTTTCGGCCGCCTTTTTCGCACGGATTGCAGGTTTGACCGGATCGAGTAGAAGCCATGGCTGTTCCTAAGAAGAAAACCTCCAAGTCACGACGCAACATGCGGCGGGCTCATCATGCCTTGACAGCAAATTCATACGCTGAATGCCCCAAGTGTGGCGAGCTGAAGCGTCCGCACCATGTTTGCCTGTCCTGCGGTTGTTACGATGGACGGGAAGTGGTGAAGGTCGCCGCCGCATAGGGTTGGGTATGGGGTCGGGCTATCTCCCGACTACTGGAAAGGGAGCCATGCCGCAGTGAGTGGACGCCTGACCATTGCCCTGGACGCCATGGGAGGGGATCACGCCCCTGATATGGTCGTGGCTGGGGCCGAATTGGCGCGCGAGCGTCATCCCGGTGTCAACTACCTGGTGTTTGGCGACGAGAACCGAATCGCACCGTTGCTGGCCAAGTGGCCGGCGCTGCGCGATATCACGACCGTCGTACATACGCCGGATGCCGTGGCGGCAGACGCCAAGCCCTCGGTGGCTCTTCGTGGGGGCCGCAACAGCTCCATGCGCCGGGCGATCGACGCGGTGGCGGATGGTCGGGCTGCGGTTGTTGTGTCGGCGGGGAACACCGGCGCGTTGATGGCCATGGGCAAAATGGTCCTCAAAACCCTGCCGGGTATTGACCGGCCGGCGATCGCGTCGTTTTTTCCGACCTTGCGCGGCGAGAGCGTGATGCTGGATCTTGGCGCCAATCTTGAGTGCGACGCCAATAATCTGGTTCAGTTCGCGGTGATGGGAGCGGCTTTTGCGCGCTCGGTGCTTGGCCTTGAGCTGCCCACCGTGGGCTTGCTGAATGTCGGCTCGGAGGAGCAAAAGGGCCACGAGGCGATCCGGGAGGCTGCCGCACGCTTGAGGGTGCTGGATTTGCCGTTGCGTTTCGATGGTTTCATCGAGGGTAACGACATCGGCACCGGCAAGGTTGATGTGGTGGTCACCGATGGTTTCACCGGTAACGTTGCTCTTAAGACGGCCGAGGGAACCGCAAAGTTCTTTTCCGAATTGCTTCAGCGCACCTTCCGGTCCTCGATTCTGGCCAAGATCGGGTATTTGCTCGCGCGTCCGGCGTTTATTAAGCTTAAGGCCCGCACCGATCCGCGTCGCTACAACGGCGCGATGTTTTTGGGGTTGCGCGGCATCTGCGTTAAGAGTCACGGCGGCACCGACGAGATCGGTTTTGCCAATGCGATTTGCGTGGCCTACGATCTGGCGGTGCAAGGGTTTAACGAACGGGTCAAGGAGGAGATGCCGCACTTGCGCCCGGCACCCGGTCCCGGTAGTGAGGCGGTGGCGGTCTGATGCCCATACGATCCCAGATGGTGGGTGTCGGTGCTTGTTTGCCCGCGCAGGCGGTGACCAATCACGACTTGGCCAAGCGCGTTGATACCTCTGATGAGTGGATCGTGCAGCGTAGTGGCATCCGGGTTCGCCACATCGCGGCGGAGGGTGAAACCACTTCGGATCTTGCGTTCGCCGCAGCCAAGGCCGCCCTTCAAAACGCCGGTGTCGCGGCCGAACAGGTCGATTTGATCGTGCTTGGCACGACGACACCCGATCATACGTTTCCGGCAACGGCGGTTAAAGTTCAGGCAAAACTCGGTATCACCACTGGTTTTGCTTTTGATATTCAGGCTGTGTGTTCGGGCTTTATTTATGCGTTGGCGGTTGCCGACAATTTTATTCGTCTTGGGCAGGCCAAGACTGCGCTCGTTATCGGGGCAGACACCTTCTCGCGCATTTTGGATTGGCAAGATCGCACCACCTGTGTGTTGTTTGGCGACGGTGCGGGCGCGGTGGTGCTTACGGCGGCCGAGGGGCAGGGGGATATTTCCGACCGCGGGGTGCTGTCGACGCACCTTCATTCCGATGGTCGGCACTACGACTCGCTGGCCTGCGACGGCGGCCCATCCGCGACCCGAAGTGTCGGTTCGGTACGTATGAACGGCCAGGAAGTGTTCCGTCATGCGGTGAGCCGGCTGAGCGAGGTTGCGGCGGAAGCCTTGGCGGCCAACAAGATCGATTGTTCCCAGCTCGATTGGTTGGTGCCGCATCAAGCGAATTTGCGCATCATTGAGGGTACCGCGAAGAGGCTGAAGCTGGCGCCCGAACGGGCGGTGGTAACGGTGGATCATCATGGCAATACATCCGCCGCGTCGATTCCGTTGGCACTGGCCGAGGCGGTTGGCGATGGGCGGATCAAGCGGGGCGACTTGCTTTTGATGGAAGCCATGGGCGGCGGTTTCACCTGGGGGTCGGCACTGGTGCGTTGGTAGGCATTTCGCCGTTGGCCGGGGTTGGGTCCAATGCTTCGTGTTCAACTTTTGACCCGTCTTCCAACCTTTTGAATTGACGGGTTTAGTGCGGCGCAGTAGGTTAGTCTCCCAGGGTCTCGGAGGGACAGCGTCATGCCAAATGTTACAGTAACACGCGCCCAACTCAGCGAAGCCGTCTACCAAGAGGTCGGGCTCTCGCGGAACGAGTCTGCGGATTTGGTGGAAACCATTCTTGATGAGGTCGCCGACGCGCTGGCGCGGGGCGAGATGGTCAAGATTTCGTCATTCGGCAGCTTTTCGGTACGCCAGAAGGGCCAGCGGGTTGGCCGTAATCCCAAAACCGGAGAGGAAGTGCCGATTCTTCCTCGCCGAGTGCTGGTGTTCCGGGCCAGCCATGTGCTGAAAAACCGGATCAATCAGGGCCTAGCCGAGGCCGAGGGCGCCGTAGCGTCCTGAGGGCGGGTATGGAAAAAGAAGCAGTAAGGCCGCGCGCGGGCGCTAAATCTGCAACCGCGTTTCGGACGATCAGCGAAGTTTCGGACGAGCTGGATGTTCCCCAGCACGTTTTACGCTTCTGGGAGACGAAGTTTCCCCAGGTCCGCCCGCTGAAACGCGGCGGTGGCCGGCGGTATTACCGGCCCGATGATGTGGCGCTGTTGCGCAAGATTCAACGGTTACTGTATAGCGAAGGCTATACCATCAAAGGTGTTCAGCGCCTTTTGAAGGATCAGCGTCAGTCCGGCGGCGATGCCGAGGGCGCGGAGGCGATGGCCGAAGGGCTGCTCGGGTCCGACCTTGGTGGCGACGGGAGTAGCGGCGACGGTGCGGGCGCTAACGACTCCGGCGCCGAGGATCTCGCGGGCGATGCCCTTGGGGACGACGACGGCGCGGAAGGCGACGGCGGCGCGGATGAGGCTGCTCTCGCCGAGATCAAGGGGGCGGGCCAGTCGCAGCCGGTGGCGCAGGCTTCAGCGGCCTCTGTCGTGCCAGCGACTCAGCCCGTTTCGACTCAGGCCGTTTCGCCTCCGTCTACGGCGGCGCTTGGTATCGGTGTGAGCCAGCCGTTCCCCCTGCTTTCGGTTATTCCGGCGACGGCTGCCGATATGCCGGCTTGGCTTCGGCGGGAGTTGACGGGTTTGCGTACCGAGTTGATTGACCTCAAATCGGTGTTGCGCAAAGCAATTCGCTAGGCTTTTGGGTGTTGAGGCCGTTCCCAAATATTAAGTGCGGATCAACTCAATTGCACGGTAAAAGTCCGGGTTTCCAAAGGCCCCCGGCCTTTGGTCGCCGAAGGCAATTTGACAGTTTTGTGGGGCTTTGCCCCCCTGACCCCACCAAAGGCCGCGGCCTTTGGAAACCAATTTAACTGACGCACCCCACTAGTCGGAGGCTGTGCGCTTGCCAAGTCGGGATAAAGACGGGTGGCGGCGGGGCATTCGCTCCCGGTTCAGCGTTGGCTTGGTCGTGGCGATGTTTGGGGGCGTGTTGTCGCTGGC
>CAIZDL010000123.1 GCA_903931735.1 uncultured Rhodospirillales bacterium | reverse complement strand
TATCGAGCACTATGCGCCGCTGCCCGAACCGGAAACCGGCCCGGTGACGGTCGCGTATGTCGGGCGTATGCTGGAAGACAAAGGCGTGCCAACCCTGGTCGAGGCGCACCGGCTGGTGCGGGAGCGCGGCATTGATTTGCGCTTAGTGCTGGTGGGCACTCCCGATCCCGAAAATCCAACCACCGTCACCGAAGCATCGCTCCGGGACTGGACCTCGCGCCCAGGCGTTGAATGGCGCGGCGCGGTGGCGGATGTCCGCACGGTCTGGCGGGACGCGCACTTTGCGGTGCTCCCCTCCCGGCGGGAAGGATTACCCAAAAGCCTGTTGGAAGCCGCCGCCTGCGCCCGCGCGCTCATCGCCACCGACGTTCCTGGCTGCCGAGAAATTGCCCGCAATGGCGAAAACGCCTGGCTGGTGCCACCCGACAACCCCCAAGCCCTCGCCGTTGCGCTGGAATCCCTCGCGACAAACGCCCCGCTGCGCGCCAAGTACGCCGCGCTTAGCCGCGCCCTGGTGGTCTCTGACCTCGCGGCCCTGCCGGTGGGCGAAAAAACCGTGGCGCTTTACCACAGCGTACTGGCGGAACACGCGCGTTAGAGCATGAGGCTCTACCGTTTGTTTTAGAACGGATTCACGCGCGGGTGTTGGTTGGCCGATGTCGACCGGCCGGGACCGCCGGTGCCACCGCCGCCGCCGTTGCTGCAACCGCTCCGGGGTTGGTCATCAGGCCACCCGCGAGTTCCCGGTTGATCTTGATCAGC
This sequence comes from uncultured Rhodospirillales bacterium, assembly GCA_903931735.1. GTDB lineage: Bacteria > Pseudomonadota > Alphaproteobacteria > Azospirillales > Azospirillaceae > BOG-933. The sequence continues at coordinate 1,771 of CAIZDL010000123.1, read as the reverse complement.
ACATCGAGCTTACCCGGCTGGGGGTCGGCGATAATCCCTGCGGTATGGCGATCGACAAAATTTGACAGCCCCAGAATACCGGCCCGCAATTCCGTCGGAAGCAGACAATCGGGCTCTAAAAGGCTCGCCTGAAAAATGGTCCACAGGCGCCAGTTAAGGCGAACGGCCTGAAGAATCGCCGTTTCATCGACCGGTTCCCGCTGGGAGGCCCGCATTCGAAGTGCCGTTTCAGTCAGAGCCCACGCCTCGACCTGACGCGGATCGGCGTTGACCGTCGGCACACTGCTATAGGGATTAGGGCTATAGGGATTAGGCCTGTTTGGGGGCGGCATGTTCGAGAATCTTTCTTTCGTACTCCACCAGCTTCTTGGCCACCTTCAGCATTTGGTACGAATCATTGCGCTGGAGGTGGTCGACAATTTCGCGAATCAACGTCCCGCTGCTCGGGGCGGCCTTGACGAATTCATCCATGAAAGTCCGAGCGGAATCGAGATACTGCTCGTGATTGTCGGAAAACAGGTAAAGACACTGCAAGGCATAATAAATCCGTTTAGCCGGACTGTCCACCTCTTCAAAGGTCAAAATGTCTTTGGCCCGAAGAATATGCGCTTGGTTGAGGATGCGCAACGTTGTGTGATCACCGCCATTTTCGACCGCGACGCCGTTGATGACGATCTTTTCCCCCGGAGCTAATTTTATTAAAAGTGGCACGACATTGCCCCTTGGCCGGAGGTTGCGGGTTGGTATTAAGGTTGGTTTTAAGAACTCTGGGGAAACACGGCAACCCCTTTCTCGTTCCTGGCTTCGGTATGTCGCCGCCGCCCTTCCGACAGGGCCTCTCGATGTGATAACTTAGCCAAGCTGTTCAAGGAAAGCGGGCGAATGCTGAAGGTCGGCTTGGTGGGATCTACGATAAATTAGGGGGGAGGGTCAAATGTCTTTTAGAAAAAAACTGATGGAGAATAACCGTCGGTGGGCTAAGGAAATGAAAGATGAGGACCCGGAGTTTTTTACTCGGCTCGCTAAGGGCCAAAAGCCAGAAATTTTATGGATTGGCTGCTCAGATGCCCGGGTCTCAGCACCAGATTTTGTTGGGTTACAACCAGGCGAGCTATTTGTTCATCGCAACATCGCCAATGTCGTTTACCATACCGACCTGAATTGTCAGTCTGTGCTTGAATATGCTGTCGAAGCACTTAAGGTGCGCTATATCGTTGTCTGTGGCCATTATAATTGTGGCGGCATCCGTCACGCCCTCGAGAACACCGAATTTGGGATCATCGACAACTGGCTGAAAGAAGTGAAAGACGTTTACCAAGCCCACCGGGACGAGCTGAGGTTGATCGAGAACATGCCCGCCCGCCTCAACCGTTTGGCCGAACTGAACGTTCGCCACCAGGCACTTAATGTTTGCCGAACCAGCATTGTGCAAAAAGCCTGGGCCAGCGGCCGGGAGTTGTCCGTTCACGCCTGGATTTACGACGTGAACGATGGCTTGGTCCACGACCTGAAATATTCGTTCCGCGATCCCTATAGCGTTGAACCGGTCTATCGCTATCACGTCACCGAACAACACGATCTCGAACATACCCAATGACGGCATGCTGCCGTTAGAGTAATGCTATTATGCCGTTAACGTGCCGCTATAATGACGGCACAACAACGGCAGAACGCAGCGTCCGGATCAAAAGCACCATCACCACCCCGCCCCCGATCAGCGCCAGCCAGCCCAGCGCAGGCGCCGCCAGGGCAAGGCCGATCAGCACCCCAT